>JANXWW010000368.1 GCA_025350945.1 Burkholderiales bacterium | reverse complement strand
GCTGCGCATTCCATCCCCGCTGCCCGCACGCATATGCACGCTGCAAAACCGAGCGGCCCAACTTAATTGATTACGCTGATGGCGGACAGGTGGCGTGTCATGCGGTGGAAGACAAGCGGATTAATATTCGGGTGGCGGCGTGACGATTGGCTGCCTGAAGTGCTGATGGATTTTTTACACTGTCACTTGCCAGCAGTGGCAAATAGGATCGGGCATTCACTGACACAGCCCTTATTAACGAGATTACACATGACTATTCGTGCCTTCTGGCTTTCATTTATCGTGTGCTTAACCGGCTGCGCGGCTCCAACGCTTTCATTAGAGGGGGCAAAAGCATATGCAGGGTTCGACGTACGCCAATTTGTTGCAACTAGATTTACAGATAAGCAGTCAGTAAGTCGAGGGGATTTGACGTACTACACCGCATATTTTAATGAGGTAAACAACCGACAATTGTTTAGACCGATAGAGGAGATCACCAATCTCTGCAAGGCACAAGATGGTGAGCTAACACGCACAACACAATATCTCGATAACCCTGTTGCCAAATCGTTCCCAAACCCTACGGCCGAAGCGTTTAGCGCCTTCGCAGAAGCCCGTTATGCGTATCAAAAAAATCCTACTCAACTTAATAGGGACATGCTCCTCACAGCGGGCGGAACAGCATTTAGTCGTGCGGAGTATTTCAATACTGCATATGATTCAAAAGGGGCCATGAAAGGCTATGAAGCGGCGGCGCGAACTGAGGCGTATGGAACCTTTCAGTGTCTTAACAAGCTAGATCGGATCAAGCGATGGGCAGTTGCGATTTCTCCGCTCGGCTTCGTTAAAAAGCAAGCAAATGAGGGATTGTCGACACACGAATTGGTGATTGAAATTCGCCCGCTTTAGTTGATGCACGTTTTCGATATGTAGTGTCGCGTGGTTTACATATGCTCTTAAGCATTGCCTAGCGACAAAGTTTAAAACTCCACCAAACTCTTAAACCCACCCCAAAACATCCTCTTCCCGTCAAACGGCATCTTCATCGATTCCATCCCGGCGATACGCGGATCGGACATCACTTTCTTGTTTACACTATCGCGATGTTTGCGTGATTTATAGACGATCCACGAGAACATCACCGTCTCATCCGCTTTCAATTTCACGCTCTGCGGAAACGAGGTGAGTTTGCCGGATTTCACATCGTCCGCGACGCATTCTGTGTATTGCAGCGCGCCATATTCCATCCAGATCTTGCCGCACTTCTTCGCCATCGCGCGATAGGCTGCGAGGTTTTTGGTGGGGACCGGAACAACAAATCCATCGACATAGTGTGCCATATTGACCTCCTGGGTTAGTGGTGAGGAAAACTAATTTTAGCGGGTATTGGCAGAGCTGTTATGGATAAGCAGCATATCCGCCACCATTAGCAAGAATTGAAAACCCTACGCCCGGCGCGGCTTTACAGGCATAAATGCTTGTAAATAGCCATCCACACTTGTCTTTGTGCACCAACGCTGCGAGCCAGCGATACAAACAGCCGAGCAAAACAAATCAATTTATAGTTGACATAATCATTAAATATTAATATATTTATTAAACATTAACTACCCTTCTTTTCAAAGGAACTCGTATGAAACCGACACCCAAAGACTGGCCTCGCATCTCGTCTGGACTCTATTACCGGAACGCATCAAAAATGATTGATTGGCTGTGCGATGCGTTTGCATTTGAACTTCGTCTCAAAGTCGAAGGTGATAATAGTCGTATTGAACATAGCGAACTCACCTACGGTAACGGCGTCATCATGGTGGGTGAAGAGCGTATCGGTACAGCATCTCGATGGGGTGTGGATATGAAAAGCCCGCTCTCACTATCAGGTGCCAATACACAGGGCATGATGATTTATGTGGATGATGTTGATGCGCACTGCTCACGTGCACGCGCGGCAGGGGCGAAGATTGTTGAAGAACCGACTGTTCATGATTACGGCGCGGAGTACTGGTCAGATCGCAGCTATGGTGCTATTGATCCGGAGGGACACATGTGGTGGTTCACACAGCGATTGCGAGATCCCAATTGAACCCTACAATTGATGAAACATTCTCCGCGCTGTCAGACCCCACACGACGCGCCGTGATTGATTTGCTACGACAGAATCCATGTCGCGCGGGGGAGATGGCCGATGCGTTGGCCATGACACCGCCTGCGCTAAGCCGGCATCTTCGTATTCTGCGTGGAAGCGGTTTGATCACGGATGACGAACTAGAAGGCGATGCGAGAGTTCGCCTTTATCGTCTGCAGCCTGAAGCATTTGCGCCACTGCAAAGCTGGGTCTCGGAATTAGAAGCATTCTGGGGCGATCAATTGCAATCATTTAAACGTCACGCCGAGAGTCGTGCGTCCCGAGCAAAAGCGCAACAGAAATTGAAGCGAAAAAAATGAGTACGGTGCCACCTACACTGCCAGGCGATCAAAGCACCGTCACGGTTTCAGTAAGTGTTACGCCGGAAGAAGCCTTTGTCATCTTCACCCAAGACATTGATTTGTGGTGGCGACGTGGGCCGCGCTTTCGTGGCTTGACGGGTGATCGCACTCTGATCCATATAGAGCCTGGATTAAATGGGCGCGTGTTTGAATCGTATAGCTTGAATCACAGCGATGAACGAATCATCGAGATTGGCCGGACTAAAGTGTGGGAGCCACCAAGCCGACTTTTGTTTGAGTGGCGGATCAGCAACTTTGCGCCCAACGAACGCACGGAGGTCGAGATTTTATTTGTGGCCAGCGGGGCAGGTACCCGCGTCACCGTGATACATCGCGGCTGGCACGCGATACGTCAGGATCATCCCGCGCGCCACGGCTTGCCAAGTGCCGAATTCATTCGCATGTATGGTCTATGGTGGGGCGATCAAATGAGCGCGTTTGTGCTGCGAACCAACGATATCAAAACGGGATGACCAATACTTCCTTCGACAAACGCAGCGGCCAAGAGAGCGACTCAAAAACTCGATATCCAACTCGCCTATTGGCGGGCTATTCCAGCCATTTATTGCCTGAAAAGCCCGTTAATATTAGGGTTTAGTATTTACAACATCCTACAAATTAGGAATCGTACGACGCAGCTGCAGCTTGCCACTGCTCACTTCTTTCGCGAAATGCACGTTGCGCGTGGCGGCGTGAATATAAAGATTGTAGCCACCAAAATGCGTTGCCGCGTAGTTGTACACGCCATCCAAATCGTCTTCCAAACGATTTACGGCGGCTGCAAAAAACGCTGGCGTTTGCTGCACTAAATCTTCGCCTGATTTATAAACAATTTCAGCCCCCGCCGCGGTCTGTTTGGTTGCTAATCCGGCTTCAACAAATTCGGGATAGAGACGATCACGGCAT
>JANXWW010000361.1 GCA_025350945.1 Burkholderiales bacterium | reverse complement strand
TGTTTATCATCGCGCCGCATTCGCTGCTGCTCGATATTGCCGGGCCGGCGGAAGCGTTTCGTCTGGCCAATCTGCATCGCGAATCACGTGGTATGCCACCGCGATTTCGCCTTCGATTCGCCGGCCCCGTTGGGACAGCACCCACGTCAGTCGGCCTTGCGATTGCAGGTCTTGAGCCGATGCCGTCACGATTGAACACACCAACCTGGGTGGTGCTGGTCGGCCAACCAGGCGAACACGTGAGCAAGGTCACGCCCGCGATCGCCACGACCGTGCAATGGCTGAATGCCACACTGCAAAAAACCCTGCTCACCGCATACACGCCGCACCGGCTGCTCACCATCTGCTCAGGTACGCTGCTCGCCGCACGCGCGAACTTGCTCAGCACCCGCCGTTGCACCACGCATCACGAATTGCTGCCAGCGTTGCGCGCATTGGCACCGAAGGCTCAGGTGGTTGATAACCGTGTGTTCGTCTTCGATGGCCCTTTAGCCTCCAGCGCCGGTATCACGGCTGGCATTGATCTGGCGCTGTATCTGATTGCGGGCGAATGCGGCGAGGCGCTGGCCGCGAGCGTTGCTGAAGACATGGTGGTGTATCTGCGACGCTCGCCACATGACCCGGAGCTCTCGCCTTTTCTCGTGCATCGCAACCATCTGCATGCGGCCGTGCACCGCGTGCAAGATGCTATCAGCGCCGAGCAGGAACGTGACTGGGACATGACCTCACTGGCCACCATCGGCCACGTCACCGAACGCCACCTGCTCAGGCTTTTCATTGAGCACACCGGTGTGTCACCACTGCAATATCTGCGCGCCATCCGGCTTGAACGCGCACGGCAACTACTCGAGCGCGGTGCCAGCGTCACGCATGCCGCCGAGGCCGCCGGGTTTCGGTCAGGCCTGCAACTGCGTCGCGCGTGGGGCAGCCTCTGGGGCGGCGTGCCACGCGACGTATCGCGCGCGGCGGGGCTTGATGAGGCGTCCAGCAATTGGGGACGCAGCAATTCGGAAAAGACCGCGACGAACTCTGAGCGACACTGAATAACCGAAGGTTTCGCCATGAATGTGACGATGAACGACCTGACCCTGTGTGCACTGTGTGCAGTTGCTTTTGATTCGACAGCAATCCATTAAAAATCCCCACCTCTGCAAAGGAAAAAACGATGAGCCGAATTCTGTTTCCCCTCTATGGCGTTGTGTGTTACCTGATTTTTTTCGCCACCTTCATCTACATGATCGGGTTCGTGCACGGCTTTCATTTTCAGCTTGGCAGTTACTATTTTGTTCCCGTCGCCATCGACTTTGGCAATAACACCGCGCCGTCGGCGGCAGCCGCGTTCATCATTAACGCCGCACTCATCGGCTTGTTCGGCGTCCAGCACAGCGGGATGGCGCGCCGCGGCTTCAAGGCGGTCTGGACGCGCATCCTCGTGCCCCAAGCGGTTGAGCGCTCCACCTATGTTCTGGCGTCCAGTGTGTGCCTGATCGTGCTCTTTATCTTCTGGCAACCCATGACTGGCGTGGTGTGGTCGATCCAGAACGAGATGCTCGGCCAGGTGCTTATTGCTGCCTCGCTCCTAGGCTTCGGATTGCTTCTTGTGGCCAGCTTCCTCATCAACCACTTTGAGCTGTTTGGCTTGCAGCAAGTCTACCTGCACGCCACAGGTGCTACAGCCAGGCCAATAGCGTTCAAGTCTCCAGGGCTTTACAAGCTGGTTCGCCATCCCATCTATGCCGGCTTCCTCATTTTCGCGTGGGTTACTCCGGTGATGACGGTTGGGCATCTTTTGTTCGCGATGGGGAGCTTCATCTACGTGCTGATCGGCATGCGGTTTGAGGAGCGTGATCTTGTTAACGAGTTTGGCGACACCTACACGCAATACCAGGGTCGCGTGCGCAGCTTGGTGCCTCTGCCCAAGGGAAAAGCATAACGAGGAATTCTTCGCTTAAATAAAAAGCAAGATTTCTTAACGCTTATTTTTTCATAACAGTATCCCCAGATTTAGCTCGCTAAAAGCCAGCTAAAAAGTTTTGCAGTTCAATGCAAAACGTTTGAATCCAGTCTAATATAGTAACTTTCGGAGATGGCATGCGGGCTGACTATCCTATTTCCAAGCCGCTCGCAATTGACGAATGGGCACGTGCAGCACTCACCAAAAGTTGTACCGATTGCGACCTAATTCCTAAACATCCGCTCGCCGGGACGGTGGACGTCGATGCTGATGGCAAGAAGTGGCAACGCATGCACAACGGCTTACTTGTCGAGTATGGCGGTTACTACGGCGAATGGATGGCAAGCATCATCGCCGCACTTCGCGGTCACCATGAGCCACAGGAGGAACTAGCATTTTGGGAAGTACTTAAATGCCTTGATGGTGCGCCGAAAATGCTGGAACTCGGTGCTTTTTGGGCGTACTACTCGCTTTGGTTCAAACATGTATTCCCGCAGGGTGATTGTGCCCTGTATGAGCCAGATGCAGCGCATCTTGCGGTGGGCCAGCGCAATTTTGCAAAAAATGGGTTTTCCGGTCACTTTGAAGTTGCAGCTGCTGGACTTGATGACAACATAAAATTTTTCGATGAGACGCGTGGCCAATCCACGGATGTGATTGCGAAAAGCGTCGCTTTGATTTGTCGTGAACGCGAAATTGACTTTCTCGATTTGTTGCACATGGATGTTCAGGGTGCGGAGTTGGGCGTGCTGATTGGGGCCGAACCAATAATAGCTGAAAACAAACTGCGGTTCGTCTTCGTCTCCACGCATCACCATCTCATTTCAGGGGACCCGCTTACCCACCAAAAGTGAGCGGGGTCTGATTTAGTGGACGGGCAAGTTGGTGAATTATGCTGCCATTTGGATTTCAGTCTCGTTGAATTGTTTTGCTCGTTCGGCAGGTGACTGATTGTTGATTTTGGCGTGACGTCGGATACGGTTGTAGAACAC
>JANXWW010000356.1 GCA_025350945.1 Burkholderiales bacterium | reverse complement strand
GTCTGGTGTTTCATTTTCACCCAATCAACTACACACGCCTCGATGCACGAGACCGCTGTTGATTTTGAATGGAGCGGTACTGTCCTTCGGCAGCAGTTTTTGTATGTTTCGCTAACGCAGGAAACGCGATGACCTTTACCGGAATCGCCTGAAATGATGGGCAATCATAGATGCCGATTTCCTCGCCGCTGATCGGATATTCGCCGCAGGTGAGGCGCTTCCAGAACCAGTTGTTGTAAATGCCGCAACGCGATTCACCGTTTTCACCAACCTGCAAATACACGCAACTTTTATTGATACAGCATTTTCCGCAGTGCGTACATTCACCCTCAATTCGTTCTTCGCGCTTTCTATCGTGAGGCACAAATATGTTCACACGCTGTGACACGCGCCGCATCAGCACGCGCGAAATCACTTGCGCGCGCATCATTTCGCGCAGCATCTGTACGCATTGCGTGAGGCTGCTTATATAACGCAGCGCATAGCGTTTATCCCATGCAATCAGCGCACACACCAACGGTGCCAGCGGCAAAAACAGCCACATCACACCCAGCAACATCCAATCGATAATTCTGAAAAAAATCAGCATCGTGTCAATCAACTCATCGTAGGTTGTGTTGCCAAACTATTAGCAGTACTGATTGCGTGATAACGACTAAGTTCAATCAGTTGACGAGCTTTATATTTGCGGCAAATTGATAATGCGCGATGCCCTGCAAAATGCCCCTTGCAAAAGGCGCTTCAGCAAAGAACACATGCTCGTCACCCGACAGTGATTTTAGCTCGTCACTGTGCCCACCCACCACCACGCCCAAAGTGTCGCCTGCCAGCATGTCAATATCGTTACCCGAATCGCCGCTGACCAATAAATCGTTCAACTGAAATCCCCATTTGTAGGCAAGATAGCGAATCGCACGGCCCTTCGATGCGCGCACTGGCAGCACATCCAAAAACTCGCCGTGCGAGGCGACGAGATTCGCTTTGAGGCCGCTGGTATGCAGCTGCGCCTGCAATGCCGATACGGCCAAGGTATTGGTGTTGTCAACAAAATAGCTAAGCTTGTAGGGGCTTTGGTGCGAGGCGGGTTGCAGCTTTAAGCCCGGCGCGATAGCCAGCGCAGTAGACAAATCATCGCGTCGCCACAGATGCTTTACGTGACTCTGCCAGCTCGTGTCGGTCACCAGGCGCATGCCGTAGTGAATTTCGGCACCCACTGAGGTGACTAGCACATGCGGCATGGGAATGCGATATTCTTTGAGCAGCTTTAACGCGCTGTCGAGCGTGCGACCGGTGGCGATACCAAAGGCAACCTCACTTGAATGCTCCTGTAGCCACGCGAGCAAATCTCGTAGCGCCGCTTCATCACCAACGAGCGTGTTATCCAAATCCGTAATCAGCATGCGCCTGGCTCGTGCCAGCACATTGCGTTGTTCTGACGGCGTATTCACGTGGGTCGGCCATTGCGAAAGTGGACGACGCATTTGCTTCTTCTGTTTGTGCAACAACCGATCCACGGTGCGAATATATTTTTGCGCGTGTGCAACCCAGGTGTAATGTTTGGCCACACCGAGAATGCCGCTGCGCGACCAGCGCCGCCATTTTTCGCGATTTGTCAGCGCCTCGATCAGCGCCTCGATGAGTGCACTTTTATCCAGCGGGTCCACCAGCGTGCCATGCCGTAAATTCGCAATGATTTCCTGCGGTCCGCCTTGCGAAGTGGCAATCACCGGCAGGCCGGTCGCGGCCGCCTCAATGAGTGTCAGGCCAAAATTTTCATTCAAACTCGGGTTCACCAATACACCACGGCTGCGCGCAGCATAGCGATAAATATCGGGCACCTGATCGGTGCTGTGATGTTTGGGAATAGCGACTTTGCCGTATAAATCATAGCGATCAATGTCCAGCAAAAGATCAGTAAAAAATTGCTGCGCATCTTCATCCGCATCGCGAATATCTTCGCGTGTGCCGGCGATGATGACCAGATTTGAAAGCTCGCGCAGCGTTTCCGATTCCGCATAAGCCGCAATTAAAGTACCAATATTTTTTCGCGTATCAGGTCGTGACAACGCCAGCACCACGGGCTTCTTCGGTGATTGCAGGAAGCGATTAAAAAGCTGCTGCGTGGTGACCGCATCAAAAGCCGCCCACCACGGCGGCGGCGAGAATCGCGCGAGGTCAATTCCGGGCGGCAGCACGACCGCGCGCCGCGCGTCAAAACTCGCATACGTCGCATATTGCGCAGTGATTTCCTGCCGTGTGCTGGCGACAATTAACGACGCGTGATCGAGCACACTTTCTTCCACCGCGATGCGCCGCTCGAAATTAAATTGTTTGTCAATGGTCGCACTCTTGCGCCCTGCGACAATCAGGCGCGAACGTTTCTCGCGACCCAGTGAGTGCGCGGTGTGAATCAACGGGATGCCCAGCAACAAAGACAATTGTTCGCCGACATAGCCCGCATCCGCATAGTGGCTGTGAATCACGTCGGGTAATCGCGGTTGCGTGCGCAGCCACGCGAGGCAGCGGTCAACCAGCTGATCCAGGTGCGGCCACAATACCTCCTTGCGCAGATAGCGGCGCGGCGCGAATGGCAAACGAATAATACGCGCGCACGCACTCAGCGATTCTTCGGGCTGATGATAGCTCTCAGGCACACTTGCATCATCGATCAAGCGGGTAATGAGATTGACCTGCTCCACTTCAGGCTGTTCGCCCAACGCGCGTGCCAGCTCAACAACATACTTTACTTGTCCGCCGGTATCCGCATCGCGGCCCAGCTCCAGCTCCTGCCCGCGCACCAGGCCGTGAACGCTGAGCATCAAAATATTGAGGGGTTTCGTTAACACTTCATCTTGTCTTTGGGTCCCATGGTTTGAAACGTAACTATGTTGCGCAACTGTGTTGCACATTTCTTGTACTCGCAGAATGTAGACAATATCTCAGCGAGCAACATGTGCATTACAAATACATCAATGATGGAGAGAAGAATCGAGAACAAGTTCCACAATATTAGTTTGCGCGACATCGCTGCCATGCACAACTAGGGCATACCCTGGCAGACTCACATTTGCGTTTGCGTTTGCATTTTGAAGATAATCATATTGACGGACAAAATGAGCCATTTATGCCTGGGATGGCGCATGGATACTAGCGTTTAGCTTGATTGCGCCAAGCATGAAAAATCCGCGCGCTCATTTAATACTAAATTTTTCTGTCACAATAAAAACGCGTGCTAACCTTTGAACACAAAAATTCTAGGGAAAAAATGATGAAAAATATTTTGCGAATAGTTGTTTTCATTACTGCACTGTTATCTGCGCACGCCCACTCAACCGACACCGCAGCTGACATCGACAAAGCAATGGTGGATAAGCTTCTTGCCGCATCGGATCAAGCCATTTTGCAAAAGGATGTTGACGCTTTGGGGCGCTTGATGAGTCCGAATGTCAAGATTACGTTGACGGTAAATATGGAAGGTCAACGCGACACCACCAACATGTCGAAAGCCGAATATCTGGACGCTGCGCGCGAACAAATGCGCACAGCCACCGATTATAAATACGAACGCAAGTCGTTGGGCATCGAGATTGTGAGCCAGGGTAAAAAAGGCATTAGCAAAGACCGAACCACCGAGAGCATGCGCCTGAATGGTCAGTCATTTCGCGGCGTAACGCTAACCACCGCATCAATTGAATTAGTCAACGGCGTGCCGATGGTTACGTCGATCACCGGCGATTCGAAAATTGAAATGCGGTGATTTTGCACACCAACATCCACGGGCGTCATGACGCCTTTTAGCCTGAAACGGCAAGCTGGATGCGGGTTTTGATATCGGGTTTTATATTCAACCCAGCTCGCGAATCGTCGCCAGCGGCGGTGAATCTACTGCTTTACGCGTGCCCAATAAACCTGCCAGGGCGACACCCGCAGCACCGCCGACGATGCCGATAAAGGGTATCCACCAGTTGATTGTGTACGGCACATTGATCACGCGTTCGGATAGCACAGCGGCCAGCGCCATCGCGCCCACACTGGCGATCAGGCCGGCGAGCAATCCAATCGCTAAAAATTCTGCGAGTTGCACCACAATCATTTGCTTGCGATTAGCCCCTAGCGTGCGCATGACGGCGGCATCGAATACACGCTCATCCTGCGTGCTGGCGATGGCCGCGTAGAGCACAACCAGCCCAGCAGCGAGTGCGAACATGAATACAAAGCTCACCGCATTTGCGACCTGATCGGTGATGGTGCGGACTTGGCTCATGATCGCGGTAAGGTCAATTACGGAGAGATTGGGAAAACGTTGTACCAATCCATTCACCACGGATTCATTGCCCGGTGCCAGATGAAAACTGGAGATGTAACTCGCCGGGTAGCTATCCAGCACGCCGGGGTTGGCGATAACAAAAAAATTGGCTTTAAATGAATCCCACTCAACCTTGCGCAGGCTCGTGACTTTGCCGGTGAATTTCGAACCCGCAATGTCGTAGGTGAGCGTATCGCCGACATTGATGCCGAGCGATTTTGCAATGCCGTCCTCGACCGAAAATTGTTTTTCGATGTCGTCAGGTGCCCAGAATTTTCCGGCGAGAATTTTGTTGTCAGCCTGCAATGTGGCGGACGAGGATAAATTAAATTCGCGCTCGGAAGTGCGCTTGGCGCGCTCGTCCTTGAAATCAGCAGGGACAATTTTCTTGTCATTGATTTCAACTAAACGACCGCGCACCATCGGATACAAATCGGGAATGCTGAGATTTTTTTCCTTAAAGTATTGACGCACTTGATCGAGCTGATCGCTTTGCATATTAATGACAAAACGATTCGGCATGTTGTCGCCAAGATTGCCCTGCCACTTGGAAATCAAATCGGTGCGCACGAGTGTCAATAACAACATCGCCATGATGCCAAGGCCCAGCGCCATGATCTGAATAAGGCTGCCGCCAGCATGACGTTTCATGTTGGCAAGGCCGTAGCGCCAGGAGCCGGAGGTGGCACCGCGCAGACTTGATGTGGTGCGAATCAATAACCAACCTGCGAGTCCGGCGATAGCGAGCGCGATAACAAATCCGGCGACCGCAATCGCGCCTAATTTTATGTCACCAGCACGCCAGATAATGAGTGCCGCCAGTGTGACAAATCCGAGCACATAGGCGAGGCTGGCACCGGCATCGAATGGATCAAGGTCGCGCCGCAATACGCGCAAAGTCGGCACCTTGCGCAGCGCCAATAACGGCGGCAACGTGAAGCCCAGCAACAGCACCATACCGATTGCCAAGCCCTGCAATGCAGGCAGGATAGTAGGCGCAGGTAGTGATACGGTAAAGAAGCCCGTGAGCATGGCGGCGAGTGCGGTTTGGAAAATAAAACCTGCCGCCGCACCCAACACACATGCGCCTAATCCCAGCACCAAAAACTGCCACAGATTCAGCGAAAAAATATCCGCCTGCGTGGCACCGAGACAGCGCATCATCGCGGCACTATCTAGCTGACGTTGCGAATAACGGCGCGCCGCCAATGCCACCGCTACTGACGCCAGAATCACAGATAACAATGCGGCAAGTCCCAGAAAATTCTGCGCACGCTCTAGTGCTACGCGCACTTCAGAACGCGCGTCGCGCACGCTCTCGATGCGCTCACCGCGTTTCATTTTTCCTTTGAATGTTGCCGAGAATTCTTCCACCGCTTTGCGATCTCCTGCGAGCAGTAACCGATAGGTGATACGGCTGCCGATTTGTACCAACTTGGTCGCGGATAAGTCGGATGCATTCAACATCACGCGCGGCGCGATGCCCATGTAATCGAGCACACTGTCGGGCTCTTTGACGACCAATGCCGCAATTTTTAATTTGATCGCGCCGACTTTTAATTCATCGCCCACGCGGGCGTTAATGCGTGAAAGCAATACGTCGGGCACCCACACGGTACCGGGTGCGGGGATGCTCGTGGCGTCACGATCAACGCCACCTTGTGCATCGGCAATTCTTATTTTTCCGCGTAATGGAAAGCCCGCTGTAATGGCCTTGATCTCGGCTAAATTAACGCCCTGCCCGCGCGTCTCGTCACCAGCGACCATACTGGGGAATGTGGTGGCCTCAGCTTCGGTGAGCTTGAGCCGCCTGGCCTCGTCGTAAAAGCGCACATCAATAGGTTTATCGGATGTGACCACCACATCGGCGGCGATCAATTCATTGGCCTGATTGTTGAGTGCGGATTCAACACGATCGGCAAAAAATGAAACGGTTGTGACGCTGGCTACGGCGATAAAAAGTGCAATTAACAGCACGCGCGCCTCGCCGGATTTGGCGTTGCGGCGGAGCAGACGAAGTGCTAACAGGAATTTTTTCATATCGGTTCGGGCCTCGCCTACATCGCCATTGCTTGTGCGGCATCTTCAGTTTGAATTACGCCCGCATCAATCACCAACCGGCGATTGCAACGCGCCGCAAGGCCAAGATCGTGCGTGACCAAAATAAGCGTGGTGCCGCGCTCACGATTCAATTCAAACAGCAATTCAATCATCGCCCTGCCCGTTTTCGCATCCAGATTACCGGTCGGCTCATCGGCAAATAATAATTTCGGTTCCGATACAAACGCCCGCGCAATTGCCACACGCTGCTGTTCGCCGCCGGATAATTGCTTTGGATAATGCTTCACGCGTGCGGCAAGGCCAACTCTTGTGAGTATGGCCTGTGCACGTGATTCGGCATCCGCCACACCCGCCAGCTCCAGCGGCAACATCACATTCTCAAGCGCGGTTAGCGAGGGCAGCAACTGAAACGACTGAAACACGAAGCCCACCAGGCGTCCGCGTAATTTCGCGCGTCCATCCTCATTCAACGCAAATAAATCTTCACCATTAATTAAAACCTTGCCCTCGCTGGGATTGTCCAATCCAGCCATGAGCCCCAGCAGCGTTGATTTGCCAGAACCCGATGCACCGACCACCGCGACGGCTTCGCCTCTGGACACGCTAAAATGGGCATTATTGACGATGACGAGTACACCGTCAGCGGTAATCACTCGTTTGCTGAGATGTTGAACATCGATAATGGGCGTGGTTGGTGTGGAAGGCGTGGAAGGCGTGGAAGGAGTAGTAGATTTTGCGGCTAGAGATATTGAATCAGGCATGGTCGCTTGGCGGGAAGAGTGAAATGAAGCGGAAATTGATTTACTTGTATTTTGCTATTGTTATGGATACTAAAGGATACCCTGTGGACTTGGTGCGCAAAACAATCTTTTCAAGTGCTTGTCACTGGATTTACTGGTGTATTTCAGTTTGTGTGCAGAATGCATCAATAGTTGCAGCCGCCACTTTGATGCTTGCCGCCTGCGCGGTCGGTGCCAAAGAATCTACGGCGTCTGCTGAACGCATTATGGTATTCGGCGATAGTTTATCGGCCGCTTATGGCCTGAATCCGGCGGAGGGCTGGGTCTCGCTGATGGAAACGAGATTAAAAAATCGCGGCATAAGCGTTGTGAATGCCAGCATCAGCGGCGAGACCACGCGTGGCGGCCTCATTCGTATTCAGGGCGATCTGCAACGGCAAAAACCGACGATTGTGCTGGTAGCACTCGGTGCCAACGATGCACTACGCGGCTTGCCGGTTGCGGATACGAAAAAAAATCTGGATGCGATCATCACGGCGGTGCGTACCGCCAAAGCGCGCCCGGTCATTATCGGTATTCAAATCCCGCCCAATTACGGCATTGAATACACGCAGAGTTTTAGCGCCGTATTTCCGGCATTGGCCAGGCAATATAAATTACCGTTGGTGCCGTTTTTGCTGGAGGGAATTGCCGAAAAACTGGAGCTTTTCCAGGCTGACCGATTACATCCCATCGCCGCCGCGCAACCAAAAATTCTTGACAACGTCATGCCCGCCGTAGAGCAGGCACTCAAAATAAAAACGATTAACGCGGTTGCGATGGGGAAACGAAAATGAGCGAAATGAATGACGTGATTAGCGACAATCCGGAAGTTTTAGAAAAACCAAGAGCACCCAAACTCGGCGTGCAAACGCTGCCGATCACTTTCGCCGCGCTACAAAAATTTGATACCGTTATCGATACCCGCAGTCCCGCTGAATTTGCAGAAGATCATTTGCCGGGTGCAATCAATTGCCCCGTGCTCGATAACGAACAACGCATTCTAATCGGCACACTTTACAAACAAACCTCCGCATTCGACGCAAAAAAACTGGGTGCCGGCATTGTCGCGCGCAATATCGCCAACCACATCGACACACTGTTCACCGATAGGCCGAAAGGCTGGAAACCACTGATTTATTGCTGGCGCGGTGGTACGCGATCAGGCGCGATGACGCATATCTTGCGCACCATTGGCTGGAACGCAGTGCAGTTGGAAGGCGGCTACAAGGCATGGCGCGGGCAGGTGCGTGCAGATCTGGAAACACTGCCTGTCAAATTCAGCTATCGCGTTATTTGTGGGCGCACCGGCTCCGGCAAAAGCAGATTGCTGGACGCGCTCGCTTGCCAAGGCGCGCAGGTGCTAGATCTCGAAAAACTCGCCGCGCACAAAGGCTCCGTGCTCGGCGATTTACCCAATGAAGCGCAGCCTTCGCAAAAAATGTTCGACAGCCGCATCTGGCTGGGTCTATCACGATTTGATCCTGAATTACCGGTGTATGTGGAGGCCGAAAGCCGCAAGGTCGGACTGCTGCGCGTGCCTGAAGTGCTGATCGCCACCATGCATCAGGGAATATGTTTTGAAGTCGTCACGCCTCACCCACTGCGCGCAAAACTGCTGCGCGAAGAATATGCGCATCTGATCGCAAGCCCCGATTTGCTTTTCTTCAAACTGGATTGCATTAAAGCGCTTCACTCTGCCGAGCGGATTACCGAATGGAAAACATTGGCCTCTACCGGAAAGTGGGATGAGTTTGTCGCGTCCATGCTGGAGCATCACTACGATCCCGCTTATTCGCGTTCGATGTTCAGCAACTATCAGGGTGCGAATGACAATAAGGCTGCGGCGCTTCACGTCAGCGATATTTCGCCCATTGGTTTTGCAGAAGTCGCCAGACAGTTGCTCGTTTGGAACACTTAAAGTTTCGCGCTAGAATATGTAATGCAATGACACCTTGCGTTTGATTCATTACTTCGTGCTAACAAACCCATGCTGACAAACTCATGACGCAAGCCACGATTGCACGTCCCCCAAAAATCGGAAAATACGAGACGCTGGCCGAGCTGGGGCGCGGCGCTACTGCCGTTGTTTATCTTGCCGATGATACGTTTAACAATCGCAAAATCGCGATCAAGGTGCAGGTAAAAGACGACAGCGCCGGGCCGGAAGAGGCGCGCCGATTCGAGAAACTTTTTTTGAACGAGGCCGCGCTAGTCGGCAAACTCTCTCATCCCAATATCGTTGGCGTGTACGATGCCGTGGTCGAAGGTGAATCACGCTACATCATCATGGAATATGTGAGCGGCGGCTCGCTCAAAAAATTCTGTAGCGAGACCAATCTGCTGCCGGTGCGACAAGCCGTGCTGATTATTTTCAAAGCTTGTCGTGCCATGGATTATGCGTTTCAAAACGGCGTGATTCATCGCGATATCAAGTCTGCCAATATATTGTTATCGGATCGCGACGACATCAAGATTTCCGATTTCGGCACGGCGCAAATCTCACATTCCACCCACACACAAATTGATGGCTTTGTCGGCTCGCCCGCTTATATGGCACCCGAGCAAATAAATGAAGAGTCACCTTCTGCGCAGACCGATATTTATTCGCTCGGCGTGGTGATGTATGAATTACTCGCGGGTCGTTTGCCCTATCAGGCATCAAATTCAGTGGCGATGATCAATAAAATCTTGAATGAGCCGCCCACCCCGCTCACGTCAATTCGCCCTGATCTGCCTGAAAAGCTGGTGCAGATTGTTGAAACGGCGATGCACAAAGATCCCGCCAAACGTTATCCCGGCTGGTATGCGATGGCGCGTGATCTGGCTGAAACTTTTCCGCAGCTGGAAAAATATTCATTCGAAATTTCCTCCGCTGAAAAATTCAATGCGCTGCGCAAACTAGAATTTTTTAAAGATTTCAAAGATGCAGAATTATGGGAAGTATTGCGCGGTGCAATGTGGGAACACCAATCGCGCGAGCAGAGCTTGTTGCTTGAGGGTGATATCGGTCACGCGTTTTTTATTATCGTCTCAGGCCAAGTTAAAGTAATGAAGGACGATAAACTTTTAAATGTATTGAAAGAAGGCGACTGCTTTGGCGAAATGGCTTATCTGTCCGGTGGAGCCGCCAAACGCACAGCATCAATCATTGCCGTGTCTGAAGTGCAGCTTTTAAAAATTCAGGATGAACAGCTTTTGCAGCTTTCGGATAGCTGTCAACTTCGCTTCAATCGGCAATTCCTGCGCACCTTGATAGAACGGCTGGCATGGACGAGCACGGTGTTGGCGCAGGTGAAGCGATAGCCGCCTCATATGATGAATGATGACTTACACTTTCCTCAGCACCGATAGCGTGCTTCAGCGCACGGCAGAGGGCGCGCTGACCATAGGCGAGCGTACGCCTCTGCTTGCTTCAAAACTGCGCGCCGTGCTGTTCCTGATTGATGGCAACGCAAGCGTGGGCGACTTGCTGGATCGCGCGGGAAGTTTATCGACATTACTTGCACAGCAGCTTGAAGAACTGGTGCGGCTGGAAAGCATTCCGTCGCCTGATGTTGATCGCCTCGGCGCGGATATTCTGGAAGCAAAAACATTGCGCGATCTCGCCATCGTTGCCAGAACAGTCACCAATGAGTTGGCGCTATCGGTGGGCATTGAGCGCAGTCAGCTATTTTGGGAAGATGCGAAAACCATCATCATGGCTTGGCGGGAATTGTCTTTGCGCGATGAAGCTTGAGTGATTCATAAATTGCAGAAATAAAAAAGGGCCACGAACGACGTGGCCCTTTTTCATCCAAGCATTCTCTAAACCAGAAACGACATCCCCGTTGGTCGCGCAAAGCGGCCCAGATTCGGGAAAATTCCCGTGAGCTCACCGGTGCTGGTACCCATCCATTTTGCGAATGTGGCACCATACTCGTCCACCGATGTCCATGGCAACAACCGACCCTGGCCCACATCAAAGCCGGACTTTAAAGCCACATCTGGGAATATTTGCGTTGCACTTGCGCCATAAATAGTACCGCCACTGACCACGCCACCTAGTGCAAAATGATGACCGCCCCAGCCGTGATCGCTACCCGTGCCATTAGATGTTAGCGTTCGCCCAAAATCCGACATCGTGAACGTGGTGACGTTGTTCGCCAGACCTTGCGCTTTTGTCCAATTGTAAAACCAGGTCAGCGCCTGATCCACCTGTTTCAAAAGATCCGAATGCAGGCCGCTCAGAATTGGCGTTGGGTTGGCAGAGTCTTTAAACTGATCGCCGTGGTTATCAAACCCGCCAATCGAGACAAAGAATATCTGCCGCTTCACAACAAGCTTATCGCGTGCTGCAATCATGCTCGCGACCGAGCGTAATTCAGCAGCCAGCCGATTATTCTGGGTGGTACCGTTGGAGGCTACATAGGTGGATGGCGGCGGCGGTGTGATCGGAAATATTTCTGACACAACACCGGCTGCATCTCTAATCGGATTACCATCCTTATCCAGAATATAAAGCACGCCGTTGACGAAATTACCTGTTGTCAGCGCTTTGGTCGCCATACCACCCCATTGATCTTCGAGAATATTTGCTCGCGCAATCGTTAGCTGACTTTCAAACGCCGCCTGCGGGTCGGGGCGATCTGTCGCGTAATTATCCCAGTCGCGCCAGGAGCGCAGCCGCTTGACGATGGTGCTCTTCGGGCCCGTCCACGGCGACACTGCATAAGAAACAACGCGATCACCTTTTTGCATCAGGCTTTGCCCCGCCGCGCTAATCGATACCGAAACTTGACTATTACCGTTTGCAGATTCAATCAAGTCGGCCAGACGCCCGCCCCAGCCCGAAAGCGGTGGCGCATCCGCGCGACCGGATTGCCAGTGACTTTGCATGTCCGAGTGCGAGAAAAGTTGCGGCGGCAAATTCGTTTTCGCGTTGTAGCTTGCGATTGTGGTCGGGTTGGTCAACACGCCCACGTTGGATATGATGGCGAGTTTTTTATCGTTATTGAAAATACCCTGCAAGCCCGGCATGGAGGGATGAAGGCCAAACGAACGGCCTGAAACACCGGCGCTGATGGAAAGCGTGCTGGCTTCTGGGATGGCCAGGTTTCCGCGTCCTGCCGCATACGCCGCATATTCCCCGCCAAGCGGAATCACCATATTCTGGCTATCGTTACCGCCGAACAAAAACAAACAAACGGTGGCGCGGTAATCCGTAAACGGCCCAGCTGCATAAGCGGCTTGCATAATGCCACCCATCATGGGAGTGGCCGCTGCGGCGCTCATCGCTTTGACGAAGGCGCGACGATCAAGATGAAGGTCAATTTTTTTCATATCGCGTTCCTTATTTTTGGATGGAGTATTCAGGCGAATTTAGGATCAGCCAGAGCACCGTTTTGAAACGCTCTGCGTTTTGGGTGGTGGGATTGCTGTCGGTCAGTTTGGTCGCAACTTCAATCAACTTCGTGCGGAACTGCGAGCTCATTTGGCCTGATAAAAGTAATGAATTGAGTTGATCCACCATCACCGGCGGATTCGGTGCCAACGCCGTGTAGAAATCGTAGTTGGGCTGAATCCATCGGGTCTTATCAGACTCGTACTGTCCGTATCCGTTGATGATGGCGTACTTGCTGAAGTCCATGAAACCGGAAATGGTTGCACTGTTGGTGATACCAAACTCAGGCCCAACCAAGCCCGCTTTGGAGATTGGGCCCGTCGGCGCGAATTCAGGCGAATAGAAATTAAACACACTCGGCGCGCGCAGCGGGTTTTGGCCCAGTGAGTCAGAGCTGGTGAAATCGTAAAGCGATGCGTAATTTCCGTTCACCATCTTGGCGTTAAACGCACGATGGAATTGCACAAACCGGATAACAGGCTCGCGTAATTTGCCGAACGATGCTGGCAAACTACCAGGCGGCGTGCGGGCTTCAGCGTCCAGAAGGATCGCGCGAGTAACCGCCTTCATGTCGCCGCGTACACCGCCGCCATTGTTGTTAAAAGCGGCAGCGACGCGCGAAACATAACCGCCGCTCGGATTGCTGGTAACCAAACGCTGAATGAGCAGTTCTCCAATAAACGGGCCCACATTCGGATGATTGAAAAGGTTATCAATTACAGCGTCGATATCTTGCATCGGCGTCTGACTGGCGGGCACGTTTTTCTTGAAGTTATCAGAACCAGAATACGTCAGAAGCGTCTTTGCCCCAGTATCATGCGCGCCGCCCGTGATGTCTCGCGCGTTATCCGCTGAACGATAAGCGGCGGTCCACGGTTGCATCGGTGTTGCCCATGCATCACATGCTTTAATGCCATCCGCCACGTTTTGTGGGTAAGGCACATCAGGATATAGCCAACGCCATGTCTTGGTCTGGTCCTGCCCCGCATAGGTCCAGCCCGTTAGCGCGCGCGCCACTTCTTGCGCCGTCGCTTCGGAATAAGTTTCAACCGTTTTGCCGTTAACAAATTGCGGCGAGCCATCGGCGTTCAGCATCACCGTGCCGATTGAAAACAGCTGCATTAATTCGCGCGCATAGTTTTCATTCGGAATCGAATTGAGGGTCGCATCTGCCTTGGCACTTTGCTTCATGTCTAGGTAGTGGCCCATCGCCGGATTCAGCGTGATTTCCTTGAGCATATCGCGGAAATTACCAAACGCATTCTTACCAAGAATATCAAGGTAGGAAGCCGTTCCGCACGCCGCATCACCGATTGTGTTGTTCTGCTGAGAAATCACTAGAATTTGCGACAGTGCAAAAACCATCCGCTGACGCAGTTGATCATTGCCCTCAAAATATTGTTTCCAGATCGATGGTTGCATCGCTGCATATGGCGCAGTCGGGTAGGTTGGGTCGGCCCGCACAGTATCGACGTGCAGTTTTTGCGGAATCGCGAACTGTTCTTCCAGATACGCCGCAGCACCCAGCGCTGCTACGCGATCAATTTCTTCGCGAGGTGAGCCGAAAGTGGCCTGCGCCAGCAGCCTTGATGCATTCACCGTTGCTGGCACCACTAGTGGGGGAAGCGCAGTACCGGCGCTAGGCGACGTTTGCCATCCCGTGCCCGCATCCGTCACGCCTGCTCCAGCGGTCAGGGTGGTGCCGTTCATTAACCACAGCGCAATTCTGCCGTCGGTGTGCAGAAATACCAGGTCGGCTTTACCATCGCCGTTAAAATCACCGGTATGCGTTGTGGTCCACCCAGAGCCCGCATTCAGCAATCCCGCACCGCTGGTCAAGGTGGTGCCGTTCATAAGCCACATGGCAATCCTGCCGTCGGTGTGGCGGTAGACTATATCTGCCTTGCCATCGCCATTAAAATCCGCTGTATGCGTAACTGTCCAACCCGAAGCGGCGTCCAGTAAACCAGCACCTGCAGTCAGCGCCATGCCGTTCATGAGCCACATGGCGATCCTGCCGTCGGTGTGGCGGTAGAGGATGTCTGCTTTGCCATCACCGTTGAAATCGGCGGTGTGAGTGACCGTCCAACCCGAGCCCGCACCGAGAAGTCCTGCACCACTGGTCAAGGCGGTACCGTTCATGAGCCACATGGCGATTCTGCC
>JANXWW010000346.1 GCA_025350945.1 Burkholderiales bacterium | reverse complement strand
GCGCTTGCGCCGGGCGATGTGGATTGCGCGCACATGCTGGGCGTGCTTTGCTTTCGCCAGAGCCGCGCTCGCGAGGCGATGCACTATTTCGCAACGGCTGGCATGTTGGCGCAGTGGCGTATGCCCGCAATTACCCGCAATTTTGGGCTGGCATTGAGCCATGTTTACAACAACGAAATTACGGTAAAGCGCATCGCGTATTTGGCGTGGTTGAGCGAGAAACAACGTGCCAGCAAGTCGGTGAGCCCGCTGATTTCGGTGGTGGTGCCTTCGTACAATCATGCACACTTCATCGACGCATGCCTTGATTCGGTTTATCAACAAACGTGGGCGCATATTGAATTGATCGTGATTGACGATGGCTCGACCGATGATTCGGTTGCACGCATTCGCGAGAAATTAACATCGTGTCCGTTTCCGCATCAATTCATTGTGCGTGAAAATCGTGGTGCGCATCACACCATTAACGAAGCGATTGCGCTTGCCACTGGCGACTATGTGAATATTCTGAATTCCGATGATCGCTTTCATTCGCAGCGCATCGAGAAAATGGTGGCGCACGTGGCAGCGATCGGTGCGGACTGGGGTTTCGCAGCGGTTGAAGTCATTGATGATCGCGGCGAAGTGATTGCAAATGCAGACGAGGGCTCGCTCGCCGGTAAATTAAAAACCATTTCAGCCAGAGTGCATAATGCGCCCACCATTGGCTTTGCGTTGCTTCGGCACAACGTGGCGATCTCAACCGGAAACTTCTTTATGCGCACAGAATTTTTCCGCGAGATAGGCGGTTTTTCAAATCTGCGCTATGTGCACGATCAGGCATTCGCGTTGCGTGCGACACTTTTGTCCGAACCTGTTTATGTGCCGGAAAAACTTTACGACTACCGCGCACATGGCAGCAATACAATTTCTGAAGCGCACTCGAACGCAACAGCGGAAACCGGCGCAATGCTTCAAGAGCATCTGCAAAAATTATTGAGCGCTGGCGCGGTGCCCAATCCATTTGCACCGACGCGCCACAACTGGGGCGAATATGTTGCGACGTTCGCGCTGCGCAGTGGATTTGGTGACCTGTTTTCTCCTCAGCATCTGACCGATATTGCGCAACGCGCAGTGAGTTACGGTGCCGAACCCGTAGGCGCATCGCTTGAAAGCATTAAAAATGTAGTGGCTGGCTACGAACTCCTGGAAAGCATGCTGAAACCGCCGATGGGTATTCGGGCGACGTTTGATCAGTTTCAACGTTACGGTATTGCCGCGCGCGCGATTGAGCATTTGCGAAGCCCCGGACAAATTTTTTCGATTCTCGAAGTCGGGGCCAACACCCATCGCATACTCGGTAAATTATTACCGCACGACAAAATCACCTACCTTGATCGGGAAATACCACCGGAAATGCTGGGTGCCAGCGATGTGCGGATTGGTGACGCGACCCATCTCGATATGGCTGATGGTGCGTTCGATGTTGTCATTGCGTTGGACGTGTTCGAACACATTGAGCCAACGCACAGAGCAGATTTTTTGCACCACATCAGCCGCGTATCGCGCTTAGCCACGTTGTTGGGTGCGCCGTTCGCCAGTGCGGCTGTGGCCCGAGCGGAAAACGAGGCCTGTGCTTTTTGGGATGGGCTATTCCGGACGCCCTATCGATGGCTTACGGAGCACGCAGAAAATGGTTTGCCCGATTTAATGCGAACGAAACGACAGCTCGAGTTGCTCGGCATGAAATCCGTGCATTTCGGGCATGGAAATTTAACGCTGTGGTGTGAAATGATGAAAGCGCATTTCGCCAGCGAGTCCTGCGAGGAACTACGCGCGCCTATTGCCGCGATGGATAATTTTTATCACGATCACATACTTGCAAATGATGTTGGCGACGATGAAACTTATCGGCAGTTTTTGTTTTGTTCGCGCGAAGAAAGCGTGTTTTCAAAGCTGGCTGATTTCTCCACAAGTTTGAAACGCGCAGAGGCTCCACCAGATATGGCACCACTCATCGACTTGCTAAAGGCGATGCAACATATTGCCAAATATCGCCCGGCCAATAGTTAGGCGGCGAATGATGCTCTCGTTAAGGCGTGCCTTATGAACGCGAATATTGTCTTTTCAATCATCATCTGTAGCCACCAATCGCATCGCGCCGCTAAGGCGCACGCGCATTTTGAAAAGTTATTTTCAGGTAGCGCATTTGAAATCATCATGATCCCCGATGCCAGATCGCTTTGCGAAGGCTACAACCGGGGCTTTCAGCAATCGTCGGGCGCGCTCATTGTGTTCAGCCATGACGATATCGAATTTGTTGGTGCTGACCTGCCGAGCCGTTTGGAATCACATTTAAATGATTTTGATGTCATCGGGGTAGCAGGCACCACGCTGCTCACGAACGGCGCATGGATCAGTGCCGGTGACCCGCACGCCTTTGCGCTATTCGCTTATCCAGATGTGCAGGAAGGGGGCGTGTTAGTTAAAGCGTGCGGTCGTGGCGGTATTGTGATCGGTGGCATTCAGGCGCTTGATGGCTGCTTCATTGCCGCAAAGCGCGCTGCTGTTGAAGTCATTAGCTTCGACGCTGAAAATTTTGATGGCTTTCATCTTTACGATCTGGATTTCTCGTTTCGCGCATATTTGCGAGGCTTGAAGGTGGCGGTGTGCCGCGACTTGCTGCCGATACACGCGTCAACGGGCAAGCCGGATCAGCAATGGGATAAATATCGCGCACGATTTGAAGCAAAATTTGCCCACGATTTGGCACCTCTACAGAATAATCATGCGCGGGTGGCACAGGTGCGTCTGGCAAAAACAGCGCTTGCAAATTTCATCGCTGAAGATGGGCC
>JANXWW010000279.1 GCA_025350945.1 Burkholderiales bacterium | reverse complement strand
AGCAAGGAAGATTTGTTCAAAGGCGTGGTGCGCGAAGGCATTGTCTCGCGCATCGCCGAAGCAGAGGAACGCGTGCGCGCCCACACCGGCCCGACCACCGATGTGCTGCGCGAGCTGGTGCATGATTGGTGGGAGCAAATCGGCTCAACCAAGCTGGGTGGGATTACCAAACTGATGATGTCGGAAGCGGGTAATTTTCCTGAGCTGGCGGCGTTTTATCACGATGAAGTGGTGATGCGTGGCACGGCGCTGTATGCGATGGTGATTCAGCGCGGCATTACTTCCGGCGAATTTCGGCCGGTGTCGCTGGACGTGGTGCCGCGGCTGGCCTGCGCGCCGGTGATTATGCTGATGCTGTGGCGAAATTCGTTCGATCATTGCGGCGTCAATCAGCTTGATCCGGCCGCCTATCTGAATGCGCATGTTGATATGCTCATTCATGGCCTGGCCAATACGGTGACGGTGAAGCCTGTCGTGGCAAACAAAGCAGTCAAGAATATTAAAACCTAGCAAACCATCGCTGTCTGCTGTTTGCTAAAATCGATGTTCTCAATTTGTACACAACATTTACGGCGATTTAAATATGGATTTTGAAAAAGCCCGTTTCCTGATGGTTGAGCAGCAAATCCGCACTTGGGAAGTGCTGGATCAAACGGTGCTCGATTTATTGTTTGCGGTCAAGCGTGAAGATTTTGTGCCTGCTGCGTATCGTTCACTCGCCTTCGTGGATATGGAAATCCCGCTGGCGCATCAGCAAATGATGATGACACCAAAAATGGAGGCGCGCATCTTGCAAGATGTGGCACCGAAACCAAACGAGCGTGTGCTTGAAATCGGCACCGGTAGCGGCTACCTGACAGCACTGTTGGCGAAGCAAGCAGAGAGTGTGACCACGATTGATATTATCGAAGGCTTTTCGCGCGAAGCCGCCGCAAAAATAGCGCGTGCGGGCGTGACCAATGTGCATTTCAAAACCGGTGACGCCGCCGTGTCGCCCACCACCATTCTTGATTCGCACGAAACGTTTGATGTGGTGGTGTTGACCGGCTCAGTTCCAGTATTGCCGAAAGCATATTTGGATGTGCTGAATCTTAACGGCCGTTTGTTCGCGATTGTCGGCGATGCGCCCGTGATGAAAGCTACCGTGTTTACGAAAACTGGCACTGCTTCATTCGCCGCCACCGATTTATTTGAAACTGTATTGGCGCCGCTCGTTAACGCGAAGCAGCCATCGCGGTTCGAATTCTAGCCTGTGATAATGGGCTCCCCTTATAGCCAAATTACGGTTGCGCAGCTGCAAACAATGTTGCAATCGGGCGCAGAAGAAAAACCGCATTTGCTGGATATTCGCGAACCGTGGGAATGGCAGCTGGCGCGCATTGAAGGTGCAGAAAATCTGCCGATGGGGCAGATTCCGGCACACTTGGACGACCTCGATAAAACCCGTTCCACGGTCGTAATTTGCCATCATGGAACCCGAAGTCTGCAAGTCGTCGCATTTTTGCAGCGTCAGGGCTTTACAAACTTGCATAATCTTCAAGGTGGGGTCGATGCATGGTCCCGCGAGATCGATCCGACGGTGGCGCTGTATTGAATCCAGCATCTGCATTTAATCCAGCAACAACCGACAACACGTCTAATTCGGCATTCTTCATTCCTCATTTACCATTCTTCTGCCGCAGGAAAATTCATAATGAAATTAAAAACCGCTTCAATCCTGATCGCTTCACTTTTTATCGGCGCGCCCGCATTTGCAGCGGATTTGATTGATGTCTATCGCGATGCACTCGCACAAGATCCCGTCTATGCGTCCGCACGCTTAGCGCTTGAAGCCAATCGCGAAGTATTGCCGCAGGCGCGTGCGGGCACGTTGCCCAGTATTTCGGCGACGGGCAATTATTTTCGTACCGAGAGCGACAGAGGCGGCGTTTCAAGTGGTTACAACACATACGGTTATTCGCTAAACCTGACCCAGCCGCTATTCAGACGGCAAACCTGGATCGCCGTGGATCAAGCGGATTTGCAAGTCAAGCAGGCCGAGGCCGTATTTGCCGATGTGCAGCAAAATCTGATTGTGCGTGCTGCGCAGGCGTATTTTGATGTGTTGCTGGCGCAGGATAATGTTGCTCTTTCAGGCGCGCAGAAAAAAGCTTTCTCCGAACAGCTCGCGCAGGCCAAACGAAATTTTGAAGTAGGCACCGCCACCATTGTGGACTCCTACGAAGCGCAGGCTCGTTATGATTTGGCGGTCTCGAAAGAAATATCAGATCAAAATGATCTGGAAATCAAACGTCAGGCCTTGCAGCAATTAGTCGGAAAACTCAATGCAAACCTCGCGCCGTTAAAAGACAATGTTGCCCTCGCCTTGCCCGAGCCCGCCAACATGGAAGCGTGGGTCACCAACGCCGAGACCGCGAGCCCGGTGATTGCGCAATTGCGTAACGCGTATGAAATTGCCAAGAAGGAAGTAGATCGTAATCAGGCGGGACATTTGCCCACGCTCGATTTGGTCGGCAGCTACGGCGACAGCCGCGCGCCCGGCTTTAACCTACTCGGCCAGCAGAGCGGCACCTTGTCAACCAAGGCGGCGCAAATCGGCTTGCAACTGAGCATTCCGATTTATCAAGGCGGGGGTGTGCAATCGAAAGTGCGCCAATCATTATTGAACCGCGAAAAATCGGCGCAGGATTTGGAAAACACCAAACGCACCGTTGCGCAAAGTGTGCGCCAATCGTTCCTCGGCGTGAAAAACGGCGTCGCGCAAGTCAAGGCGCTGGAAGCGGCGCTGGTGTCAAATCAATCTTCGCTTGATTCAACAATCCTCGGCAAAGAAGTCGGCGTGCGCACCAACGTTGATATTCTAAATGCGCAACAACAACTCTTCCAGGCCCGCCGCGATTTGCAGCAGGCGCGCTACGCTACGATCTTAAGCCAACTGCGCCTGAAATCAGCAACAGGTCGATTGCAGGAGGAAGATTTAGCGGAAGTGAATCGGCTGTTGCAGAAATAAATTATTTACGCGCAATTCGTAAATATCGAAGCAATACAAATATTGCTGCCACCATCTTTACCGCTTGAGTGAGGTTGTTCACAGAGTTACCTTACTGCGCTCGTATAATCATTATTGAAACATCACTCAAAAAAGATGTTCTATCGCGCACAAAATCCAAAATTTCTACAGGAACAAAAATGAAAAAAATGAATTTGTGTTTGTCTATTCCCGCAATTGCGGCCGCGTTGTTGCAAATCTCGACAGTCAATGCACAGGTTAAAGTGGCTGTGCCTGGTGTTGATGCATCGGTCAGCGGAAAAGGTGTTTCCGTTAATGTGCCGGGTGTGAGTATCAAAGTCGATATTCCAGCTGATTTTGATATCAACGATCCCACGGGTGATGGTAAGAAAGCCGCTGCAAAATCATCGGCGATGAAATCCAATAGCAAATCTGCTGGCGGTGCGAGCATAAGCCGCAGTGCTGGCGTGAGCACTGGCGGCAAATGCGTTGACGGCGTGCTGCGGGTGGTGTCAAGCGGCTCAGGCGACAGTAAATATTCCAGCCTCAATTGCGCGCGCGTAGAAGTTGCATTGCAAAGTTCTGGTCACATTACGGTGGGCGATATTTCAGCTAAAACAGTGCTATTTACAGCCAACGGCTCGGGGGATTTAAAGGTTGGCAAACTCACCACGGATCAGCTCGATATCGATAATGGCTCTTCCAGCAACATCACGATTGGCCAGGGAAGTGCGACCACGCTCAATGTGTTGTCAAACGGCTCTGGCGATCTTGATGCAACCAGCGTGGTCTCGCAGAATGTTAAGGCAGATTTACGCAGCTCTGGCCATGCAAATGTTCATGCCGCACAAGCCATTGCGGGCAATTTGAGTGGATCTGGTGATTTACGTTATGCAGGTAACGCGTCGGCAGTGGCAGTGAACACCAGTAGCTCTGGCACAGTCAGCAAAATGTGATTGGAGATGTTGCTGGATAAAACCGGAAACGCAGGGACGAATTTCTTCCATCCCTGCGTTTATGCTTTTGACAGGTAGTTAACGCGCATGAGAGGTGATGCGTGCAAGCGTTTTTTCCAACGCGCGCACCGTACTTGCATCATTAAAGAGTGCGTCTCTGCTTGTCATAATGCGTGCGCGTGTTTCGCGAAGGCGCTGCGGATCTTTCGCCAAGGCAACCACAGTGGCGACATACGCATCATCTGAATCCGCAATCAATTCTGGAATATTCATGATGCGTAACATCGCGCTCGTCTGCCGCGCGCGCATCATGTTGCCTTCGTAAGCGATGATCGGTGTGCCAACCGCGAAGGTGTCGAAGCTGGAATTTCCGCCGGAAAAATGCGTGGTATCGAGCACCAGATCCGCGGCTCCTACCGTGCCTAAAAAATGCGCATACGTCATCGAGGGCAACATCTGCAACGTTGTTGCAGGATCAACGCCATGCTCACGCATCACGCCAGAAATACGCTTGACGAATGACTGATTCAAGCTCGGCGACAGCGACGCAAAAAACGCCATCGTGCAGCCGGGTAATTGACGCGCAATTTGTGCGACCAATTGATCCATGTGCGGTAAAACTTTGAACAGTCGCTGCACGCACAGCAGAAACGGTTTTTTCCGTTTGCCAAGCATGTCAGGCAGAGTGCGCTGCGAAATATCGGGCAGCGGATAACATACGCCTAACTTCGGCAGTCGAATCAGCTTTTCGCTATAGACGGCCTGCGCGTTTTCGGGCTCCGCCGCATCCGCCGATAAATAATAATCGATGCTTGCTAAGCCCGTGGTGACCGGATGGCCGTAGGCCACGCATTGTATGGGTGCCAAGCGCATCGCTGCCAGCACCTGCGCATGCGGATGCATGCCCACATCCAGATGAATCAGCACGTCCAGCTTTACCACGAGAATGGCCTCGGCAAACCTGGCCATGTTGTAGGGTGCAGCTGAAAAGTGTGCAGACTTCGCGCGAATTTTGTCGGTGACGGCATCGCTAATTTCGCCGGCATGCCACACAAACGATTCAAATTTTGTTTGATCCAATTCAGTAATCCACGCGCCAAAGAAATAGCCAACACTGTGTTTGCGCAGATAGGCGCTGGTGAAGCCGACGCGCAAACGCCCGCCGTGTGCGCCGCTTTTCCAGGTGATGGGCTTCGTGAATTGCGGATAGGCGCGCTGCACCACATATTCCACCACGCGTGCAAATCGCTTTTGCAGCGCCGTGTTATCGGTGTCTTGATAATTTAAATAAAACGCCGAGTGCGCCGACACCGCCGTCATCGCTTCATCGATTGACCAGTCTTTACCATCGAATAACCGTGCCTCTATTTTCTCCAGCCCGGCAATCCATGCAGCGCGACTTGTGGCGATGTGATGTTGATTTTCATAAAGCGGCGGCAGCGCGAGATCACGTTCAAACAAAACCTTAATCCACTCGGGACGTAGCCCCGCCACAACATCAAGCGTGGCGCGCCCGCTCGCAAGATCGCCATTGGCGATAAGGGCAACACCAAGATCGTACTGAAGCTGTGGCACATTCGGGTGCAATTCATTCGCGCGAGCGAGTGACACCACGCCCCGCCCCGAATCGCCCGCTAATAGCTGTGCATGGCCCAACGCCTCCCACGATTCAAACAAGGCAGGTTCCAGCTTCGTGGCGCGCTCACCGGCAGCAATGGCCTCGGGATAGCGCCCCAAATCAGTCAACACCAGCGCCATATTTATTTCTGCGGAGCCAGTGTGGGGAGAATTATTTTTTGCTTTTTGCAGCAACACGAGTGCCTCGTCAAATTCATTTTCTGCGCGCAATAAATTGCCGAGATTGGTCAGTGCGGGTGTGAAATCAGGTTTTAGCGTTAACACACGGCGATACAAGTTGATCGCTTTAGCACGTTCGCTAATATCGGCAAAGGCCAGTGCGAGATTAAATTGAGCCTCTGCATAATCGCCGTTGATCTCAAGCGCATGTTCAAGCGCTGCGATGCCTTCAGCATCGTTTCCCGCCGCGCGTAACGTGATGCCCAGCGTATTGAACGCAGGATAAAAATACGGCTGCAGTTGAATCACGCGGCGCAAAAATTGTTCTGCTTCGGTGAGACGATTGAATTGGTAGCTGGCGAGCGCGCAGGCGTAATTTGCCTGCACATTATTTTCGTCAAGCTCAAGCGCCTGCCGAAATTCTGCATCGGCCTCACGCACATTGCCTGTTTGCAAATGCTGCATTCCCAACTGGAGATGCGACATGAGTGCGGGCGAAATCGGTGTGGATGCCATCAAGGGACTATTTATTTTAGTAAGTTGGTCACGAGATCAATCGTTTTATCCGTAGCGCCCCGGTGGTGAGCCGCGAACGCCATTGCGCGTTCAGACATTATCACAGTGCGCCCGCTATCATCGAGCAGTTCCTGCGCCGTTATTGCCAAGTGATTTGCATCGCTGACACGAATCACAGCACCTGCGGCTTCCGCTTGTTTCGCCGCATCCGCAAAATTAAAATCACTCGGCCCCATCAACACCGGTTTGCCCATCGCACAAGGCTCAATCAAGTTTTGACCGCCAACAGGCACCAAACTGCCGCCGATAAAAGTAATCTCGCACAAGGCAAGATAGGCAAACATTTCATTCATGGAATCACCGAGCCATACCTCTGTTTCTAGGGCAATTTGCGTGCTCATGCTGCGTCGCTGCACGCGTAATCCGACGCTCATGATTTGCGCATGCACCGCGTCAAATCGTTGCGGATGGCGTGGCACGATAACGAGCAACGTGCGACGGCGAGCGACTTCATCGAAATGATTTTTGTACGCATCAATGATGAGCTTTTCTTCACCTTCGCGCGTACTGGCAGCGAGCAATACTTTGCGCGGCGAGTTATTTTCTGCCAACGCTTTTTTCCACGTCATGCCGAGCGCAATTTGTTCCTGGCTAGGCTCAATATCGAATTTCATATTGCCGGTCACAACTACATTGCTCGCGCCGAGTGAAGTCAATCGTTGTGCGTCTTCACTTGATTGCGCGCTGACTTGCAGGTCTTGCACAGCCTCGCGGAGCAGCGCACGCACAGGTGCAAATCGTGCATAACCCGCACGCGAACGTTCACTCAAACGTGCATTTACCAGCAGCGCAGGAATACCCGCGTCACGACAACTTGCGATGAGATTCGGCCAAATTTCGGTTTCCATAATCAGCAATATGCGTGGGTCAAATCGTTGAATGAGTTGACGTGAAGCCCACGGAAAATCGTAGGGCAAATAGGCGATGGTGGCAAATGAAGCATAGAGTTCGATAGCCGTTGCGCGCCCCGTTACTGTCATGCAGGTGATGAGTATCGGGCGCTGGGGAAATCGTTCGCGCAGTGCCGCCACCAGCGGTGCAGCGGCGCGCGTTTCGCCGAGCGAGACCGCGTGAATCCAGATGGCGTCGTGCAATTTAGCCTGCGTAAAATCACCGAAGCGCTCGCCAATATGTTGGCGATAGCCGGGCTCGCGTCGACCGCGCAGCCACAGGCGCAGCAGGATCAGCGGCGTCGCTGCCAACAATAAAAATGTATAAAAAAATCGTAGCATCGCTAGGCGGGCTGCGGCAAATGAGGTAATAATGCCTCGAACACCGCTTCCACGCTATGGTTTGATTGTTTGCCCCCTAAATTAATCGCTGAAGCGCCGCCATACAATCCCGTTAACGCAGGCTTGGTTGAAACATAAATGCCCACCGTCGGACGATTAAATGCCACCGCCAAATGTGCGAGCCCCGTATCAACGCCCACCACACCGGTGGCGTTCGCGAGTAATTTCGCTGCTTCCGCAAGATTCATTGCGGGCGGAACAATCGCATTAATAAGCTCAGCCGCCATTTTTTCACTGACGCTTTTTTCATTTTCGTTTCCCCACGGAAGCACCACCAACAAGCTTTGATCATTTAATTTTTTCGCAAGCGCTATCCAATTATCGATGGGCCATTCTTTATCTGCGCGGCTGGTTGCATGCAACAATACAATATACGAATGCCCGGAAAGCCAAGCTGGGCGCGGCATTTGCGTGCTAAGCCCGTAGTCTGCATGAGTCGAAATTTTATATCCCATTGCTGTAGCGACCAACTGTCGATTGCGCTCCACCGCATGTTGTTCGCGTGGAATGTCGAACGTGCGAGCATAAAATTGTGCGGCCATTGATTCGCGTGCAACTGATTTACTAAAACCGGAAACAGGTTGGCCTGAGCCTCGCGCCACCATCGCACTTTTCACTAAGCCCTGCGTGTCGATCACACAATCGTATTGCTGTGCGGCCAGCCTGCCGCGCTCCTCGCGAAATTGCGCCCACAAACTCATCCGCCACCATTGTTTTTTGAGCGCGCGCAAATGAATGGGAAAAATCTGTTTCACGTTGGGATGCAGCGCGACCAGCTCCGCATATGGCGCTTCAGTCACCCAGTCAATTTCAATGGCCGGGAACGCGCGATAAAGGTCGGTGACCACCGCTAAATTGTGGATCACATCACCCATCGAGGAAAGTTTGACTAACAGGACGCGCACGCCGCATTTTAACGGAAGCGACGCCACAAAAGCCCGGTAGAGGCCTTACAATTGCACATCACCAAATTAAATAATTCAATCACCCGTGCCCGACAAAAAAATCCCCTTATCCGTGGTTATCATCGCCAAAGATGCCGCCAGCCAAATTGGCGAATGCATCGACAGCGTGAAATTTGCCGACGAAGTACTGGTCGTTGATTCGGGCTCGAACGACGCCACGCGCGCCATTGCTGACGTGGCGGGTTGCCGGGTCATCGAAAAAGAGTGGCTCGGCTTTGGTCGGCAAAAACAATTTGCAGTGGGTGCAGCCAAGCACGATTGGGTGCTGTGCTTGGATATAGATGAACGCGTATCACCTCCTCTGGAAGCCAGTATCCGCGCGGTGTTTGCGGATGCTACGCCAAAACATTTCGCCTATCGCATGCCGCGGCGCAATCGTTTTTTAGGGCGCTGGCTGGCACATGGCGAAGGCTATCCCGATTGGACGCTGCGTTTGTTTGATCGCAACCAAGCGAGTTGGAGCAATGACGAAGTGCACGAAACGGTGATTACCACGGCCGATGTGGGGCGGCTCAGCGGTGACTTAATGCACGATTCGGCTGAAGACGTCACCATGTATTTGGCCAAACAAAATCGCTACTCCAGTCTGCACGCGCAAGCGCTCTACGGGCAAGGCGTGCGCGCGGGATATCTAAAATTATTTTTAAGCCCGTTGGCGAGATTTATCAAATTTTATTTTTTGCGCCAAGGATTTTTGGATGGCGGCCCCGGATTTGCGCATGTTGCCATTGGCTGTTTTGCCGCGTTTGCCAAATACGCGAAATTGATTGAGTTGTCGAAGAAAGTGAATGAAGATGGGCCGCAGGTAAAATAGCGGATTCGTTATTCAGCGCACAAACACACAACCACATGATTATTGTCACCGGCGGCGCAGGTTTTATTGGCTCAAATTTTATTCGGCAGTGGCTGGCCCATGAAAACGAACCGGTTGTTAATCTCGACAAACTTACTTATGCGGGCAATTTGGCCTCACTCGCCGATTTGGCGGGTCACGTTAACTACAAATTTCATCGCGGTGAAATTGGTGACCGCGCGATGATCGCGAAGCTGCTCGCTGAAAACAAGCCGCGTGCCATCATCAACTTCGCTGCCGAAAGCCATGTTG
>JANXWW010000269.1 GCA_025350945.1 Burkholderiales bacterium | reverse complement strand
GCTGGCGACGCCTCACCAAGGCACGCAGATGGCGAATTTTGGCATCGGCCAATGCGTGGGTGAAATGCAAATGAACAGCGGCTGGCTCGCAGCGCTTAAACGCGGCGAGGAAAATATTCCGCATCCGCCCGCGATGTCGATTTACACGTTAAATGACGATCTCGTTTATCCGCCTGAAAACTCGCGCCTGGCGTGGGCTGAGAATGTGCCGGTGGCGGCGGTTGGGCATGTTGGATTGCTGTTTTCAAAACCCATCGCTGAACGGGTGATTGCAGAAATCAGGAGGCAGGATATTTAATAGCAGATGGCTCAAGGCCCAAGCCGGGTGCGGTTCTTCAAGGCATTTGCCTGATGAGGCGCGCCAGTATTGGCGTTTGACGATGTATGTTTTTTGAAATTGCTGTATGCACATTGACGCGTGCACGTTGATGCATCACAACAATGCCAACACTTCCTCCGCGTGATTCTTGGTATTCGGCGAATCAATCACATGTGCAATTTTGCCTTCTTTGTCGATGATGAATGTGACACGATCCGCCATGCCAATCATCGCTTTAGCCGCCGATAAAAGTCCGCCACTGCCAATCGTTCCATAAGCTTTGCCAACGGCACTGTCGGTATCGGCTAGCAGCGGAAAGTTGAGCTGATATTTGGACGTAAATTTTTGGTGCGAAGATTCGTCCTGCGTTGATACACCCAATACCGCCGCGCCCTTCGCGACAATATCTTTATTCGCATCGCGTAACGAACAAGCCTGCGCCGTGCAGCCCGGTGTATCGTCCCTCGGGTAGAAATACAAAATGAGTTTTTTACCGCGATAGTCTTTGAGGCTCACGGTCGAGCCGTCGGTTGTTTTGCTGGTGAAGTCTGGGGCAGGGTCGCCCGGTTTTAGTTTGGTCATAATGAACTCCAGGTTTGCCGATTTGATTTGCAGATTTGATTTATTTAGGCGCTCAGATATCCGAGGGCCATCGTCGTGAGGTATGCAGCACGCGCAAAATTTCCAGATCGGTGTCGCGTACACGGTAGGCAATGATATACGGCAGATTACCGATCACCAATTCTCGCGTGCCCAATAGGCGACCTGCGCGTCCGATGGTAGGCTGCTTCACGAGCGTGCTTTCAGCCTGTTCAATCAACTCCAATATCACACGGATTGCCGCTGCCTCACTATCCTGGCCGATGTATTCCGCGATGCCGTCAAGGTCTAGACTAGCGGATTTTGTCCACCGAACCCGTTGCAGTCGCAAGGCGTTTCTCCCATTTTTTCTTTAATTTTGCGTGATCGATAAATTCATTTCGATCTGCTTCGGCAACGCCTTTCTGTATCGCAGCAATCTGCCATTCCTGCGTGATGACATATTGCTTCACCGCTTCAGCAGCGATTGCGGCACGGCTACGCTCCGTTGCAATCGCCAGATCATCCAGCTTTTTACGGATGTCGGGATCAAGGCGAAGCGATACGAGATCTGTCATGGCATGGCTCCAATGTATACAATGTTTACAATGTTTTTAATTCTCGCGCTATTGGTCGCGCGTGTCAATACATGGGAAGTGTTTTGTTAGAAGTGCAAGCAACGCGCGCGAACTGAATTGGTGGGTACGTTGCGCGTAGCACAGCCTCTATTTACCGGCTTCAGCGAGCTGCTGGGTCGCTGGTGCAATCCGCGGGCTGAAACAAGATGCCTGCTGGCCACAGTATAGCGGCATTTTTTTCTTCCTTGGATAACCTTGTGACCATGCAATAGAACGGCACGATGCCAATGTCTTTACGGCGATTGTCCAGGTCGGCTGGATTGACGATGTCGTAAAAAACAATGACGCCAGCTTTATCGACAAAATACTGCATGCCATAAACTTGCGGCTGGTCATTTAATCTTCGGTTGCGATCCACCAACAAAGCCAGCTTAAATGAGTCGGCTTCCTTGGCGTAGACTGCAGACCTCATTTGATTGGCCGCCGCTGCCTGAAAGTTGGGATTCATGTCGGCATGCTGGATGAGCAGCCACGCCGCGTTCGCCGCTTCGGAGCCAACCACTGATTTTCGCGGCCATCCACACTTGGCCAAAACATTTTGCATGAAGGCGGTGTTCTCCGAATCCAATCGCAACGTGGCCGCTTGCAAATTCTTAGAAGCGGGCGTTGCGATGAGCGCATTTCTGGCTGTCTGGTCTGCGGTGGCGCGCTTGACGAGTTCAGTACTCAGCGAAGCGCCGCATTCCTGTCCGCCGACGTTTGTCGCGATGACCGACAAGAGTACGAATACCCACGCATTTCCGCGCATGTTCACCAATGCACCCCCTGCGTAATCTGCGCAAACGCCATTGCTTCCGGTGTCATCTCGACATCTTTCGCCACTTCACCTTTTTTGCCTTGCGCAGACGCGGAGTCGGGGAACATTTTGAATGCAGTATTCAAAATAATCTGCGTTAATTTCGGTGAGACCGCATGCAGGATCGCACCGGCAATGCCGAGGCGTGTGGCGATCCGCACGGGCTTGTAGACGATGGCTTCGATCACCAAATC
>JANXWW010000257.1 GCA_025350945.1 Burkholderiales bacterium | reverse complement strand
CCGCCACATCAATAAAGAATTTAAAATCAGTTGAGGCAATCACTCACATTCACCTTCAAATAATTTCGAAATAATCAGTCATAAATAACTAATCATCACCGGGAGAGCCATTGGGAACAGGCGATTTTGCTGAACCGCCGGTAAGCACCACGCCACTGGCTTTAACTTTTTTATCACGTCGTAGTGGATTAAAACGGCTGTTGTACAGCAACACGGCGCCACCGGCCACCAGCACCGCCAGACCAACCACTGCAATCCAAAAAGCAATTAATTTACTATTGGTGCCACTCGCGACAGTGGAGCGCGGTATTACCTGCGCTTCGAATAACGTGACGGAAATATTGTCCGCAATAATGCCCGCATTCGAATCTCGCGCAATCGCCTTTACCTTGTCAACATCAATCCGCGCGTCCTTGACATGCTTAATCGTGACAGACGCGTGCGGTGCCTCCTGCTTATCACTAAAGGGATCACGGTCTGCATAACTCACGCTTGACGTCACCGTGACCACCCCGTCAATACCTTGAAATACGGCGCGTTCCAAACTCAATGCTTTACTGCACATCCAGCGTGCGCGGTCCTCTATCGGCACGGAAATCATCCCCTGCTTCTTGAATATCTCGCACATGGGCGTTTGGTAAATATCTCGAGGCAACGCATATTGCTTGACGATTTGCAAAGCATAACCGAGATCTTCGCGCGGCACAGTAACTTCAAACTCTTTCTTTTCCAACGCTTCTTTTGTAGCCGCGATTTCGTGAAGCACCAACACTGCCATCACCTCGTTGGCCTGATCTTCAGTCAGATTCTTGCGAACGCTTTCGCGATTACAACCCGCAAGCAACATGATGCAAACCACCATCGCGGCCCAGACCAATGGGCCGCGAAATTGCTGAGTGGAAATAAACATGCCGGTATGGCTCTGAACGTGCGTCATGTCAGGACTGCTGGCGGAATAGTTGCTGAATGCCATCGGAAGTTTTGTTGGCAGCCGTTGAGGTCAGCTCTGCACGAAACATAAATTCATGACAGCGCATAGTGAGATGCACCATTTCGCTGGGGCTCATGTCTCCTTTTGCGGTCAGTGCTTCAGCTTCGGCCTTGACTGACTTGGCACCCTCAGTAAGCGAGTCGAATGAACTCGAAATGACCTCAAGCGCCTTGCTGTCAGTCGTACTGAGGGCTTGCGCTGCTTTTACTTTTTCCATGGTTGCCTGCCACTGGCTCGGCAAATCAATCAATGAAAAACCATAGCCAGCCTGCACATGGGTTTCGTCTTGCTTCCACGCTGCAAAACTGGTGGATTGGACAGGAGTAGCTTCCATAACCATCATATTCTCCTAAATTAAATTTGTACTGGCGGCACTGACGGTAACAAAAATGCTCACGCGCTGAGCCAGCCAGCAAAATGCTGGCCAGCCCACTGCGCGAATCCAACCATGCTTATCCCTTCTTCGCCATGGTTTCAAGCGCCTGGGCGGTTGAAGACATGGAGGTGCTCTCGGAATTCGCCATGAATGACATTTTCATCGACTCCGCGCTTAACTTGACCATCACGCTAGGCTGATCAGAGCCGGAAGTAGCCGCATTCAATTCTGCTCTGGCATCCGCCTTTTCGCCTGGTGTGACCGCCGCGTCAAGTTTTGCCTGAGCCGCCTGCTTGGTTGCATCGGCAGCATCACCGGCACCTTGGACCATCTTGGATAAATCCGTAATTTTGTCTGCCTGTTTATTCATGGCGCTACCCCAGGCATCGGCTAAAGCTTCAAACCACGATTCACCGCCGCCACCTGCGGATTGCCCTTTGGCTTTGCCTTTGTTAAATGTTGCGTACGCGTTATCGTTTGCAATTTGATTGGCGATATTTACATCACTCATGGAAAACTCCTAATGTTAGTTGTTACAACAAATGCCTGCACCATTAGCCAAATGCAGACTCGACACACGGTATTGTTTGAGATTTCCACCTACAAATGAAACGTCGTTCTCACACAACACCACCCTACTACTCACAACTCTTTAGATAATAAATTTCTTCATAACAAGTTCGCGCTACAAGGCAACAGTCGTAAATTTACCCATGCAGTTCAGCACGATTTCTGATTCACGTATCTCGCTGATTTCATGGCCGGTCGGCAGTCGACTATTAACGAAATATTTCACACCACTGGCAGCACGTACAAAGGCATTTTCACCAGCGAACGAAGCAACAAATTTCAACGCGTCACGATCTGCATCAGGGTTTACACAGGTCGGCCCCGCCGCCTTGGCGATCTCTGCTGCAGTCGCGCTGCTGGTCATTTGAACGGTACTAATCATTGGTAAATCTTTACGAATGGTGTCGGCCAAACGATCCTGCGTTTCCTTATCAACACCATTGAGTAAAGCACGAATCTTGCCTTGAGGCTCGTAACTGGTTACTGCTGAATGACCGTTAACACGCAACAAATCTTTCGCGCGCGTCGCTAAATCCGAACCCACATACACGCGCATGCTGTCAAATGTCCCCGGCTTCAAACGGCTGTTTAATAAATTGCGCTCTTCGTCGTTGGCAACAAAACCTGTGAGCGCAATCTTGCTGCCTTTTTCTTCGACCGCTTTCACGCCCGCGAGTTGCGGGATATTATCAATCGCGTTATGTACACTCGCCAAACGCTCAGCTGACTTGTGCGTTAACCCTTCAGACATGGACAGCGTAAATGCAGCAAAGGTCAACACACTGCCCACGCCAAATAAAGCAAATGCCAAAGTTGTTTTATACCCACGGCGCTCTTTAATCGCTGCTGACAAACCTGTACCTGCTGCATCGGAGCTCACACTTTCAGCGGCCATTTCGCCGGAAGCCGCGCGCGATTCAGACGAAGTGTCAGATGCAATAACTTTCGATTCAGGCTGACGGATGCAAATTTCAATGCTCCCCAGCCGCACCGATGCTCCATCAGGATTCGATGCAATCATGATCGAGTCTCCGGGTGCTATTACTCTCTCTTCATATCCAAACCCTGCAGCCAGCGCGCGAATGTGAACGACTTCTTTATCGCGAACAATGGCAACATGCTCGGTAGCCACAGATTCATCGCGCAAAATAATATCGCAATGCGGTGCACGACCCACCAAACACATTGGCTGATCTGGCAAATTAATGGTCGCGCCGTCATGCAAGCCACCCATGACAGCCAATGCCACTGCGCCACTTTGCTTAGAAGCACTCTTAGCTAGCTTGTCTTCAGTAGCTGGTTTCATAAAAATATCCTCATTCGACTCTAGCGGTGGAGCGAATATAGCTATCGCAATATGTGGTACCCGTTACCTGATTTGCTCATCCATAAACGGGATAATTGATTGGACAGCAGGTTTCTCGATAAATGCAGTGTCTTTTACTGGCACGCGGTTTGCCGCGATTATGCGAGGCGAAATAAGGAACAATCGCTCGCGCCGTTCTGACGTATTTGTCTGATATTTAAACAAGCTGCCCAGGTAAGGAATATCGCCCAGAAGCGGAATTTTGGTGACACCGCGATTGGTTTTCTCGCGCGTCAATCCGCCCAGCAGCAAACTCTCACCTTCCATCAAAATCACTTGGGTGCTTACCCTAGCTTCGTTAACGGTTGGTGGCGTATTCGCGTCTGCACCGATTCCAGAAGCGAGCGTAAATGTTCCGTCCTCAATGGTGATGAATAGTCTCACTTTACGGTTATCGCCCTCACCAATAAAATGCGGCACAACTTTTAGTGATGTGCCCGTGTTAATTCTAAACAGATCAACTTCATATGCACCTGCAACTTTTACATAATTGGTTTCTTTGGCTTCCAGAATGGCTTCCACGTTTGCGAGCGTAACGATTTGTGGGCGTGAAACAATTCGGGCAGCACCGGTTTCAGCCAACGCATTTACAGTTACTCTGAAATTTGTGGCGCCATTTAAGATACTGGTCCCACTAATGCCATTCAACAAATTGAGCCCCTGCCTGCCGACTCCGCTACTATTTTGCGTCACACCAAAGCCCCCGCTTGCACGACCTCCGAATGACGCAGCACTCCATCCCACACCCAGTTGATCAAGTTTGTTTTGATCGATATCGACAATCATCGCCTGAAGCTCCACCTGCATGGGTTCGACATCGAGCGACTTGATGATTTCTTCGTAGGACTGCATGCGCTCAACGGAATCACGCACCAAAATGCCATTGGTACGACGATCCGGCTCAACTGACGCGCTATCAGCTCCCGCCATTGAGCGGGTAATGTCAGCCGCACTAGGTCTGCTATTCACAGCGCCTTCTGCAGGCAATGCGTCGGCCTGCTCATAAGGCTTGGCGGGCGGGCGGCCCTCACTGCGCATGCCTTGCCCGCGTAATTTAGGCGATGTATTTGGATTTTGTGCCGGGAGCTCAACAGCATCGAACACCGCTGCATTGCGCGATGAGCCCACGCTCATCAACCGGCGTAACGTGGTCGCAACACCGGGCAGCACAATATCTTTACCGTTAAATGTAATCGTTACATCTGATGCCCAGGCAAATTTGAGGGGGAAAAATCTCACCACGGGTGGGCTGGCGAAAGATTGTGATTTGGTGGCATTAACGATTCCTGCCACTTCCTGAATGAACTGCGGCGCACCGGTAACGAATAAAACACCGTCACGATTGTTGGTACGAATCGTATTTCGCGCATCCAGAATACCCATTGTTGACAAGGTTGAAACGATGCGTCCCGTTAACTGCGGATTGACTGGAAATGATTGGGTACGCACTTCGGCTGCGTTGACAATATAAACAACGCTTCCGTCGTAGTAGGGCAACAATGAATACTCGCGCATCACGCGCTCAAACAAATCCTTGGGTTTGAATCGACCCGATTGGGTAAATTTGCCTTTCACGTCATCGCCAATCACGGCAACTATGCCGTCTCTGGACAAGAGATCTTTCAACAAGTCACGTATTTCGTAATTGTCTGTAGATTTGATGGGAATAGGTGTTTCACTCAGGCGCAGGCTTGCCGCGTTTGCATGTAAAGACAAAGTTCCCAGCAACAAAGCGCATAGGGCAATTAAAAAAAGGAATTTGATTTTTATAGTGTTCATATGAGATTTTTAGATTGGATAGTTATAAATACGATGTGTTTTTAAAGACAGATGTTTTGAAGAAAGAAAATCCTGAACCGTGGCTTGTTATGAAAAAGAGCTATAGAAATACATTGCCAACAGGCTCCACACGAACATCGGATTCCAGCTCGCCATAAGCCACCACCGGCAACGCGGAAAATTCAACTTCGATCAGTTTGCGCACATAGCGACGAATGTCCATGGCTGTAAGGAGTACCAGGCGCGGAGATGCCGCCTCTGCAATCGTTGCGCGAAGCGACTGTACAAACCGTTGTGCAGTTTCGGGGTCAAGCGC
>JANXWW010000244.1 GCA_025350945.1 Burkholderiales bacterium | reverse complement strand
CATCGCGTTTACACCTTCGAAACCTTAATCGCGGATGTAGAATCTGCTGGATTTTCGGTGCTTTGCCGAGGCGGCCACTTCATGAAACCCTTCACCCACGCGCAAATGGCAGCCATCACGCCAGCGCTGGGAGAGGCGGTGCTGGACGGGCTCTATGAGATGGGCAAGCTCGATTACGAGGCGGCATGCGAAATTTATGTTGAAGTGCGTAAACAGAAATCATCTGACGCTGCGCACCTTGATACTGCCCCCTTTCTGGTCGACCCGGACCGACGCTAGCGTCACCACTAAATCATGAATACCGATACACGCTCGATGATGTTAATAAGTCAAATCCGGGGGGAGCAATATAGTGATGCCCACAGCATGCAGTGGGACAACTTTGTTGCCACATCACCCACGGGCACGATGCTGCACACGCGGCGGTTTTTGTCGTATCACGGGCAACGCTTTGACGATGTATCCCTGTTATTTTTTGACGCATCAGGAACCCTCTGCGGGCTGCTCCCCGCCGCGGTCAGTCGCGATGATCCTGCGCTGGTGGTGAGCCATCCGGGCGCGACTTATGGCGGCATTTTGTTAGCGCCGCAACAAACAGGGCTGGCGGCGTTTGCAATACTTGACACCGCCTGTCAATTTTTTTTGCAGCGGGGATTCAAGCGCTTTCAGTACAAATCTGTTCCGCCGCATATTCATCACCCGATAAGCCAGGTTGACGTGTATGCGCTGTGGCGACAAGGCGCAAAACTCTATCGACGTGACTTATGGAGCATTATTGATTTGCGCCAACCGCGCTGGATTAAAGACAGTCGACGTCGTAAATTGCGCCAAGCGGGTGAACATGGCTTAAAGGTTATTGAGGACAACTCTGAACAAGCCTACGAGGTGTTTTATGCAATTTTAGTGGAGTGCCTCGCGAACCGACATGCCGTTAAGCCTGTCCACTCTCTGGAAGAAATGAAACAGCTTTATCGGCGGTTTCCTGACCAAATTTCACTTTGGATGGCACTGGATCGCTTAGGCGAATGTATTGCAGGTGTTTGGATTTTCAATATGGACATGGTCGCTCACATGCAATACGGTGCCACCACCGTAACAGGCCGCGAAAAGTCTGCGGAAGATTTTGTGTTCAGCGCCATCATTGAAAGGTGTGTGGCAAAAGCTATTCCATTTTTCTCACTGGGCACAAGTACCGAAAAGGACGGCAGTTTTCTGAACGAAAACTTGTTTGCCTATAAGGCTAGTTTCGGTGCGAGCAGCGTCACGCAGGATTTCTATGAAATGGATTTGCTGACTAAGCCTTGACATGGCACTTGGCCTTTTCAAGTTCGAACGCGACATGAAACGGGTGCGCCAATTCATGCTCCCCCGCAACTGTGTAGGTTAATCCTAAAGCGCGATTGCGCATACGTTGAGCTAAATCGGACGGAAAATGTCGCGCGTGCTTCAAAAAAACAAACGCAACATCGCGTAGTTCACGGGTGTAATTTCTTGTCGACGTTTGTGGCCATGAACGACAACGATAGCCATAACAAACTTCTTGGATCAAGCCAAACGCACGTTTGCCTAATGCCCACATCGCAAATTCCAGATCTTCACAGAACACCGTCGAATCATATTCAAATTCGCCCCCGTGCACGAGGAAAGCCAATTTTCTCCACGCGATCAGGTTAGCCGGTTCTTGCCAGTAATAAAATAGCTCCTCGGCAATATCGTCCGATGAAAGCCTCGCCAAATCGTATGAACTCGCCTTCAACATACTGTCGCGATAGATAGCACCCTCTGGCGAAATTGCCTGGCCATCAAAAAAAGCCCCTTGCCATTCGGGATGGTCAAGCATTACCGTATTAATCCTGCATAAGCCACCAGGAAGAAAAATATCATCGCTGCCAATACTGCAAATAATCTCGCCCTGCGCTGCAGTAATAAGCTCATTCATGGTGACTGACAAGCCGAGGTTTTTTTCGTGCCGAGTAAACACAAATCTGGTGAATTGATGTGCGTTGATGGCACCCCAACGTGCGACGATATCTGGTGTGCTATCACTTGAGCCATCATCACACACTATCAACTCAACTTCTGCCAGACCACTGTTGAGGGTGCTATCTAGCGCTAGTTGAACAAATCGCTCATGATTGTATGCAGGAATGATAATCGTGATGAGGGGCAGGGTTTGCATGTGTTTTATTTTGTTCGGTTTAGGCGGGCAATTTAGGGGATCGTGCCTGCCCATCGCGCGGCGCGCGGTAAAAACAACGCGACTAGATACGCTCGCTATGCTTCTAATGCTTCAATAAATGATGCTGCGCTGTTAAACCCTTTCTGCTCAAATATTTCCACCATGCAGGTCGGTGAGGTGACGTTTACTTCCGTTAAATAATCACCGATCACATCGAGCCCCACCAGTGTCAGACCATCCACAACCAAGGTGGGGCCGAGCGCCTCAGCGATTTCGTGATCGCGCTTCGTTAACGCCTGCGCCACACCCTTGCCACCCTGCGCAAGATTGCCCCGCGTCTCGCCAGCTTTGGGAATTCTCGCCAACGCATACGGCACCGCTTTGCCATCAATTAGAATCACCCGCTTATCGCCTGCGACAATTTGGGGAATGTAACGCTGCGCCATCACGCTACACGTGCCTTCGAGCGTTTGCACTTGCAGAATCGCATTGCGATTCGCATCAGTTTTATTGACCTTAAAAATCGATGTGCCGCCCATGCCGTCGAGCTTTTTTACGATCACATCGTTGTGCTCATCGATGAAGGCATGAATGCGTGCCATGTCGCGCGTCACCAGTGTGGGCGTCATAAATTCGGGAAATTTCGCGATCGCCAGT
>JANXWW010000212.1 GCA_025350945.1 Burkholderiales bacterium | reverse complement strand
AATCACGATTGCGCGGTGAAGCCGCCGATGGTGTGGCCGATATTCATTTTCATCCGCTAGAGTCGCGCAGCTTTCGCTTGAACATAAATTATGCGTTTCGCTGAGGCGCAAATTTTTTATCGAGGCACGTTAAATAAGTTGCGTTGCTGAGCTACCGGCTATTCGCATCGACGTATCAATGGTACGAAATTAAGATGCCCTCCACCGACGTCATCTTCGCCAGCAATGGCGTCCGCGAAAGCTGCAACCTCATCGAAAGAACCGCGCAGAATAAGCGTTTCCATTGACATCGACTGCTCAATTGCGGTCAGCGATGAGGAGACGGTAATGTTTAAAAAACGATGCTTTATTTCTGCAAGCCGCTGCGCAGGCTGGGGTTTTTGGTTGTCGTAGGTGTAGCTCAGGCAGCCAACACAATCACCTGTTGGATGTGTAGAAGCGGGTTCCTGCCGCAGTTCTTTTCTCAGCAGATGACGAAACGCTTCAGATCGGTTGCGGTAACCTTTGCGTTTAATTAGCTCGTCAAATGAAAATGCGAGCTGCTTGTTCACTGAAATGGTAAGTCTTTGCATTGCCTGTCCATAAGCTACAACCCGATTGGTCGCTACAGGCACTACGCAAAGAATCGCGAAACGGATTCGCGTACTAAATCAGGTTGCCACCAATAGCTGCGAAGCATGCTGCTTTGCGCTGTGGCTGCGAACGAAAATCAAACAGCCTTCCGGACTCACGATATTTCCATGTCGTGCACCTTTGCCAATGCGATGGTAATCGCCCGTGCTGACTTTCTTGTCGTCCAGATAACACCAGCCCGAGAGCACGATTGCTTCTTCGTCGCCAGTCTGAATGTGGGCGGGAACAGCGCCACCCGCGCCGAAACGCGCGAGCCAGGAACGGGTGCCGTCAGCGACGTGCAATATTTTCATATCGACGTTTTTGGCAAAGTTTATCCATTCGCCTTCATCAGCTCGCAATATGGTCGGCTTCACGTTGTTACCCGTCTCTGCGTTACCCGCCGCGTCGTTACCCGTCGCTGCGTGTGATGGGACAACACTACGCAAAAGGTCGGCCAGCATCGCTGATTTGCGATCAGCAGAAGGTGATTGATGAGGCAGAGCCATCAACATTTCGGCCATGATGGTTTCCGGAATTATTTCGCTCTTGTTGATTCGGGATTTATGGATTTTGGCCATGTGCCACCTCCTAATTATCGAGCTCGATGTTAGCCCCAAGCCTGCTTTTCAGCGCGGTCAATGCGCGTCGAATATGCGTCTTGACGGTGCCCAGCGGAATGCCGCTTTGCTCGACAATTTCGCTGTGCGACAACCCACGAAAAAATGCCAGCGACAATAGTTGGCGCTGCAACGGTGTCAAACCTTGCATCGCCTAGTGCAATGCCGAGCCTGCCTGCGCCGCTTCCAGCAAATCATGCGCACTTTTCTGCTCAGATTCAGGTTCGGACACCAGATCGTAAGGTTCCGGGTGGCTGAACGCCTCGTCCTGACGGCGCAGTATATCGAGCGCACGGCTGCGGGTGATGATGAGTAGCCAGCCGAGCACCCGACCACGTGAATCGTCGTAGCGCTGCGCATCGCGCCACACCTGCATGTATACATCCGAGACAACTTCTTCGGCCAGATGCGCGTGTCGCACAATGCGCAGTGCCACACTGTAAACGCGACCTACCGTCGCCTCGTAAAAACGCGCCAGTGCAAGTTGAGCAAGTTGATCGTGTTTTGAAATCGCACTGAGGTAATCACGCAACGCAGCATCGTCTTCAGCCGCCGGAAGCTCAGTTGCACGTACGACCTTGCCGGGCTGAGATTTGGTTATCGGGTTTGCCACCGAGTTGTTCCGGCTCACGCGCCTTGAGGGCGATGCGGGTGTTGAAACTTTTGGAATATTGAGCGACTTCATCGGCCCAATTATAAAAGGATTGAAGTCAAACGTGATGGACCAGTCCCTTGTCATCTGGCGCTCCTCGGCGATGAATAATAGTATGTTGTGCATCTGTGTTTACGCAGACTTTGGTCAACTGGATGTGGGATTCCAAATTTAATGGCTGAGCAGGAAAACGACTGGAGCGTGTGCTGGGCAATCTATAAGCGATAATGCATTGCATTAAATTCCGAATCTTTCTAAAAAAAGTATTAAGCGCCAAGGCTCCAAAAGTTCAAAAAACTTGTTGGGCTTGCGGGTTTTTATCCGAACTATCCAACCGGAGAATTGAGCATGGCGAATCTGCCCCACAGCGCATCACGATTACCCGAACCTTTTATCACGAGCGAATCACACATCGCTGAATTTAGCGCACGCGCCATCGTCATGGGCGTGCTGCTTGGCATGGTGTTTGGTGCCTCTTCGCTTTATCTCGTACTAAAAGTGGGCCTCACGGTCAGCGCCTCGATTCCTGTTGCCGTTATCGCGATCACGCTATTTCGTTTGATGTCGAAAACGGGTGCGCGCGATTCC
>JANXWW010000201.1 GCA_025350945.1 Burkholderiales bacterium | reverse complement strand
AGCAGCGCTTTCGACCAGATGTAATCAAATTCGCTGGTGATGACGAATTTAATTTCGTCTTTGGCATTTAAAAATGCCAAATTTTCCCAGCGGTTTTTTTCCATTTCCTGCGAGCCAGGTGTTTTGATATCCATGATGCGTGACACTCTGGCATCGACTTCTGAAATATCCATCGCGCCGCTGGTTTCGAGCGAGACGGAATAATCGGCATCGCATAGTCGCGTGAGTAAGGTGAGGCAGCCTTTTTGCGCGAGTGGCTCGCCGCCGGTCACGCACACATAGCGGGTTTGGTGTTTTGCTACCTCCGCCAATACGTCCGCGATTAACTGTGTTTTGCCGTCGTGGAACGCATAGGCCGTGTCGCAATAGCCGCAGCGCAAAGGGCACCCCGTTAAACGTACAAATACCGTGGGCAGTCCAACACGGCTGGATTCGCCTTGCAGCGAGAAAAATATTTCGTTGATTCTGACTTCGGCACGGCGCGGTATGTTGGTAACGGATGCGAACAAAGACGCTGGCGAAACTTTACCTTCGGCGGCGCGTGGAATGGCGGCAGGAATCGTGACAACAGACTTCATGGAGATAACCTACCTTCGTTGTGGTGCTTGCGCCAGGCGCGTACGCGCTTTTGTGGCGGCTTCTGATGCGGGGAAGCGCGCGACGATATCTTCCAGTGTGTTGCGGGCCGATCCGTTGTCACCCGTTTCTGTTTGCACGCTGGCAATGGCCAACAATGCATCCGGCGCTTTCGCGGATTCCGGATATTTTTTCAACAAGCTCTCTTGCATCGAGCGTGCGTTTGAAAAATCTTTCAAATTGAAATAGGCAATACCGATCCAGTACTGCGCATTCGCTACGAGCTGGCTGGTCGGAAAATCTTTGGTGAATGTTTCAAACGCGCGAATCGCGCCGATGTAATCATTGCGACGAAATAAATTTGAGCCGATATCGTAGGCCTTATTTTCCTGGTCGCGGGTGAAGGTCGGCGCAGGGCTGTTGGGGCCGTTAGGACCACTGGGGCCGCGACCGTTCGCCTGTGGGCCTGATTGTATTGAAGGTTCCTGACTCGGCGGCGTTCCATACGAGACAGTGGGTGGCGGTGCCGCTATCGACGCAGCATTGGCTAAACCACCACCTGTGGTAATTGCTGATTGCGATAATCCAGGTGGGCTGGTGGATGGACTGGATGGATTAATGGCCTGCCCGCCCACCGCTGGCGGCGCATCGCCCACACCTTCGAGCTTGCGAAGGCGCGTATCAATATCCAGATAAAAATCTTTTTGACGTTTCGCTAACTGCTCGTTTTGATTCGTCAGCACTTCAACCTGCCCGCGCAGCCGTGACAGTTCTGCATTGAGTTGCTCAATCTGGTTCAGCAACTGGATAACACCGATATTCTTGATCGACTCGTCCAGTTTTTGAATCCGCAAATCCGTTTCGATATTTTGCGCGCGCAAAGCCTTGATATCTTTGCGCGCCTCATCATCATCGAACAAACCCGCTGCGGCATTGAAACTCAATGCCGCAGTGACAATTGCAAATACTAATTTTGGTTTGAAACGATTCACACTAAATCCCGACAATTTAATTACTCACCATCATAAACAATTTCAACGCGGCGATTTTGTGCCCAGGCCGCTTCATCGTGGCCGGTTGAGCGTGGCTTGTCTTCACCAAAGCTCACCACCTCAATGCGATCATTGCCCACGCCCAAAATGGTCGTTGCACGGCGCACCGCATCACCGCGACGCTGGCCCAGCGCCATATTGTATTCACGCGAGCCGCGCTCATCGGCGTGGCCTTCCAGACGAATTTTGCGACCGCGATTGTCATTCAAATATTTCGCGTGCGCTTGAATCACTTCGGTAAATTCGCTTTTTACGGTGTCTTGATTGTATTCAAAATAAATCACCCGCTTGGACAGGATATTGTTTGGATCTTTCAGCGGATCCACTTTTCCCGTCACTGCCGTATTGCCCACGCCAGTGGTGCTGGGTGTACTCGTTGCGGGAGGCGTAGCGGTATCCGTGACCTTCACATCCTTGCCGCCGTCTTTGCTTGCACAGGCGGACAACAGCATGGCCAAACCCAATCCGATAAAAACTTTTTTCATTTTTACATCTCCTTGAAATAACAACTAAGCTTTAAGAATTCTTTGGGCAAAAACACATATTCAGCACACAAAAAATTTTGCACTACATTCGTATGGTTGTGACTGCACCAATCGATCATGACCCAATAATTATGCGCCATCTGTACACTACCGAACTTTATTCAAAAATGCAGCAGCACACCAAATGTCACCTTTTTTATTGCGCGGTGCCAAGTTACGTCACGTCACGTCAATTGCGTCTGGCTACTTCACCGCCGAGCCCGCTTGCGACCCTGATCCTGATCCAGACCCATAAGGCCCCCACGCAGGTTCGCGCACATCGCCCGATTGCGAGGTCAGTTTTGATTTCACCCGACCATCCACAGAAACAGAACCCAGCGCACCACGCCCACCTGATTTTGATTCATACAAAATCGTGCGGCCATTCGGTGAAAAGCTGGGGCTGTCGTCCAGCGGGCCTTCAGTTAAAACAGTCATTTGATTGCTGCCAAGCTCCAGCGTGGCGATACGCAGCTGGCCGCCGCTATCACGGTTTACAAACGCGAGCAGTTTCCCGTCGTTACTCACGCGCGGATTCACGTTGTAATTACCTTCAAAGGTGAGCCTGGACGGTGCGCCACCGGATGCTGAAACTTTGTAAAGCTGCGGGCCGCCAGAGCGATCTGATACGAAAATAATGTTGCTGCCGTCTGCGGTGAAGGTTGCGTTAGTGTCAATCGAATTGCTTTGTGTGATGCGCGTGGCCTCGCCACCATCAGCCGAGATGATGTAGATTTGGCTCACCGCGTCTCTCGATAATGCGACCACCAATCGCTTGCCATCGGGCGACCAATTCGGTGCGTAATTATCGCCCTTGAAATTCGCCACGGTTTTGCGCTGACCCGTGGAAAGGTCTTGCACAATCACGGTCGATTTGCGGCTTTCAAACGACACATACGCGAGCTTGTTGCCGTCGGGCGACCATTTGGGGGAGCGAATCGGCTC
>JANXWW010000145.1 GCA_025350945.1 Burkholderiales bacterium | reverse complement strand
GCGATTCGATATCGGCATCAATTTAAAAGGCGTCGCGCCAATCGGGAAACTGGAAGCATCCGGCACCTGGAACGGCATGGTGAGTCATCGCGTCAGAATTGAATCGCCAGCAGAATTTAATAAGGAAATTATGCTATGGTTGAAACAGGCTTATGATCAAGCGGGATAGTTGACTTATCGAACTGCTACTCCCGCACCGCCCCCACAACCCGCTTAAATAGCTGATAAGCCTCGCGACCGATCTCCTGTTTGTTGTACGCGCCCGCTGTCGCCACCACCACCATATCCAGCTCAGGCACCAGAAACAAGCGCTGCCCGCCATTGCCAAAACCTGCGCTCCAGTCCTGCTTCTTGCCTAACGCATCAACCTTGCCCACCCACCATTGGTAGCCGTATTGCCAGCCCGGTTCATTAAGCATGTCGATTTGACCGCGTAACGATTCAACCAACCAATCGGCAGGCACGATTTGTTTGCCTTGCCATTTTCCTCGTACCTTTTTCTCGCCAAGCACCATGCGACCGATGCGTGCCAGATCGCGTGGGCGCAGGCGCAGTCCGGCGAAAGCGAGTGGTCGGCCACGGACATCGTTGACCCATTCCCAATCGGTGATGCCGAGCGGTTCAAATAAAACTTTGCGCGCATAGTCGGGTAACGACATGCCGACACGCTCAGACAATATTTGGGCGAGCACTGCGGCTCCGCCGCCGTTGTAGTTGTAGCGCGTGCCCGCCGGTGCGGCCATAGGGCGATTGAATAAATATCGCGATTGCGATGTCCGCCAGTAGAGGCCGAACTCATCATTTTGTGAGTTGTAAGTGCTGGGCTCATTCCAATCCAGGCCGCTGCTCATGGTCAGCAAATGTGCAACGGTGATGGTTTCTCGTCCTTCGTTTTTGATATCCGCCAACGCAGGCAAAAGATCAAGCACTGGCGTGTTCAACGGTGGCACCTTCCCTTCAGCTTGCGCGATTCCCCATAGCAAACTCACGACTGATTTGCTGATCGAGCGTACGTCATGGCGAATGGTCGCGTCGAAATCTTTCGACGATGCAAAGATTGTGTAAATCGATTCATCTTTGCCACGCTTATAGGCTTCCGCGACCAAGTGACCGTGGCGCTCGATAATCAAACTATGGAAATTTATATTGCTTTCCGCAAACCCCTTGAGTACTTCGCACAATTTGGCCTGATCGAATCCAGCGGCTTGCGAATTACTTTCAATCGCCCAACCATCGGCAAGGTTTTCAGGCGCATCGCAGGGCGCAGCAATCGTGGCCTGCATAAATACGGTCAGCACTAAAGCCAAAAATAATCGTCCGCTCATTTCGCTCTCAATCTCCACAGTGAAGTAACCTCCATCGCGCGCGCGATGTGTAAAGCATCATCTGTATCGCTCACTCGTGGATGCATGGGCCGCGCATCGAGTTTGTCGACCACGTGTAATCCCGCTCCCTCAATTAAGGCAAGCAATGTCTCGCGCGTGCGTAATCCAAGATGCTCGGCCAAATCAGAAAGTATCAACCAGCCTTCGCCATCGGCTTCAAGATGCGCCGCGAGGCCGTTTAGAAAACCGCGCAGCATGCCGCTCTCTGGATCATAAATCGCGCGCTCAATGGGTGACGATGGGCGCGCGGGCAGCCATGGTGGATTGCAGATAATCAGCGGCGCGCGGCCCTCTGGAAAAAGATCAGCAGCGATAATTTCTACGCGGTCATCATATTTCAATCGCGCCATATTTTCACGCGCACATGCGAGCGCGCGCGGGTCTTGATCGGTGGCGATAATTTTTTTGATGCCGCGCTGCGCCAACACAGCAGCGAGAACACCCGTGCCCGTGCCAATGTCAAATGCAAGCACAGGCGCTAAGTTTGAGAACTTTGTTTCAGCAACCAGCCCAACATATTCACCGCGAATCGGCGCGAATACGCCGTAATGCGGATGAATTCTTTCGTTCAGCGCTGGCACGGGTACACCTTTGCGACGCCACTCGTGTGCACCGATAATGCCGAGCAGTTCGCGCAGCGACGCCACAGACATGTCGCCCGTTGGTGCGCCCCACGCTTCATTACACGCGAGCCTTGCATCCGGCGCGCGCCGTAGCGGAATCGTGTAA
>JANXWW010000140.1 GCA_025350945.1 Burkholderiales bacterium | reverse complement strand
ACAAACGCAAACAACACCGCATCCGCTGGCACCATATCGCCGACCTTGAACGCCACGCGTTCCACCACGCCTTCGCGAGGGCTGACGATGGTGTGCTCCATTTTCATGGCTTCCATGATGATCAGCGCCTGCCCTTTTTTTACCGTGTCGCCTGCGTCCGCCATCACCTTCACCACGCGGCCTGGCATCATCGCGGTCAAGCGGCCATCGTTGGTTTCGCCGCTCGCTTCGAAATGGAACGGATCGATTAGACGCAGATGGTGACGTGTGCTGGCGAGCAGTACGGAAAATTTTTCTTGATGCGTCAACACAGTGGCACGATAGCCGATGCCGTCTGCGATAAAGCGGATTGCATTGCCTTCGACGGTGGATTGGCTGATATCAAATTCACGGTCGCGCATCGTGAGTCGAAAGCCTGTCGCCATCGTTGTAATGCTGAGAACTTCGATTGCGGAATCATTTGCCGTATGAAATTCCAATTGTCTCGTAGCGCCCCGATTTAACCACCAGCCCGCTTTGCTGTCCCATACGCCATTACCCGCACTCGCTTGTTCGCGCGCAAGCTCGAATATTGCGGCGGCAATCAGCGCTTCATCAGGACAGTTTTTTTCATCCACCATCAACATTGCACGATGCCGAGGAATAAAACCCGTGTCGGTCGCACCATCAATGAACGCTTGGTGCCTCACCAGTTGCTGCAAAAATCCCAGATTGGTTTTAACACCGATCACATCCGTCTCGGCCAGCGCCGCCTGCATACGGCGAATCGCCTCGTCGCGATCACCGCCCCAAGTAATGAGTTTGGCAATCATCGGATCGTAGTAGACGCTGATTTCGTCGCCGGCGAATTTGCCCACCCCGACCCCCGTATCAAGGCGCACATCGCCTTCCGCATCCAGTGTGGGCGTGGCAAAAATATGCATCTTCCCCGTTTCCGGCAAAAAATCATTGTCCGGATTTTCTGCACATATTCGCACTTCAATCGCATGCCCGCCGGTGATGATTTCCTTTTGCTTCAGCGGCAGCGGCTCGCCTGCTGCGACGCGCAATTGCCATTCAACCAAATCTTCGCCGGTAATCATTTCCGTGATCGGATGCTCTACTTGCAGGCGTGTATTCATTTCCATAAAAAAAAATTCGCGATCCTCCCCCGCGATAAATTCAATCGTTCCGGCGCCACGATAGGCAATTGCGCGCGCAGCAGCGACAGCCGCATCGCCCATTTTCTTGCGCATGTTTTCATCAAGATAAGGTGAGGGCGTTTCTTCGAGAATTTTTTGATGACGGCGCTGGATCGAGCATTCGCGTTCATACAAATGCACATAATTACCGTGCGTGTCACCGAACACCTGAAATTCAATATGATGCGGGCCGAGTACAAAACGCTCAATCAGTACATCATCGTTGCCGAAAGCGTTTTTCGCTTCGCGCCGCGCGGCTTCGAGCTGTGGAATAAATTCTTCTGATTTTTCAACGAGGCGCATGCCCTTGCCGCCGCCGCCCGCGACCGCTTTGATCAGCAGCGGGTAGCCAACAATATCCGCTTGCTTCGCCAGAAATGCCGCATCCTGATTATCGCCATGATAGCCCGGCACCACCGGCACTTTCGCCGTTTGCATGAGCGCTTTGGCAGCACTTTTTGAGCCCATTTTCTCAATCGCTTCAACGGTAGGCCCGATAAAAACAATGCCTGCGTCTTCGCATGCGCGGGCAAATTTTGCGTTCTCGGATAAAAATCCGTAGCCCGGATGAATTGCATGAGCGCCTGATTTTTTGGCGACTTCAATAATCGTGTCGCCTTTGAGGTAGGAGTCCACCGGGCGCGGGCCGCCGATCAAATAGGCTTCATCGGCTTCGCGCACATGTTGTGCGTGAACGTCGGCCTCGGAAAAAACCGCGACTGTGCGAATGCCCATGCGTTTGCAAGTACGAATCACACGACAGGCAATTTCGCCGCGATTGGCGATCAGGATTTTATTGAACATTTTTTATTGGCCTTAGCTGTTTGTTGTTGCGGTGATGTGTGAACACCACCCTCTCTCGATCAAGGGAGAGACGCTTTGATCCACGCCGGTTTACGTTTCTCCAGAAACGCCGCCAGCCCTTCGCGACCTTCTGTGCTGACACGCACACGGGCGATGCGCTCGGCTGTGTCGGCCACCAGTGCATCGTTGATGGCGTGATTGGCCACCGCTGCAATAAGCGATTTTGCCTCTTTCAGCGCATTCGGGCTTGCGGCTAACAGTGCGCCGCAGAGTTCATTAATAATGTCATCCATGGTGTCATCGTCGGGGGCGAGTTCGTGTAACAGTCCCAATCGATACGCTTCACTCGCAGCAAATTTTTCAGCGGTTAAAAAATATCGATGCGCTGCACGCTCGCCAATGGCCGCAATCACATATGGCGAAATCACAGCAGGTATTAAACCCAGCTTGACCTCCGATAACGAGAAAGCCGCGTCTTGTGTGCCGACTGCAATATCGCAGCAGGCGATCAAACCTACACCGCCGCCATAGGCTGCACCTTGCACGCGGGCAATCGTCGGCTTCGTCAAATCATGCAGCGTGCGCATGAGCGTACCGAGGCCCATCGCATCGCGAAAATTTTCCTCCGGAGAATAGCTCGCGATGCGCTTCATCCAATTCAGATCAGCACCTGCGGAAAATGATTTGCCTGCTGCCGAAAGAATAACGACGCGCACGTCCAGCGATTGCTCCATCGCTTTCAGCGCCGCAGTGAGATCAACAATCAGCGTGTCATCAAACGCGTTGTGCTTATCCGGATTATTGAGCGTGATGATGCCGAGCGAGCCATCAATCTCAGAAAGAATATTGCTCAAATCGTGGTTCAAACTGGCTTCTTCCGGTATTTTTCACCGGCTTCAATTCGCGTTTGCATGATGTTTTGTTTCGGTGGCAACGGGCAGGTGGTGAATTCGGAAAACGCGCAGGGCGGGTTGTAGGCTTTGTTGAAATCGAGTTTGAAAGTTGTATTCGGCGCTGGTTTTTTATCGACAAACAAAAAGCGCGAAGGACGATACGTGGTGTCGCCCGACGTGCCATCGCGGAACACGAAAAACAATCCGTCGTCCTCACCAATCACATCCATTTTGTGGGTTCTGCCGTTGAGTTTGAATTCAACATAGCCCGGGCTGGGCTCTTCCGACACCTCGTCGATAACATTCACAATCGACAGCGTACGACCGGGTGGATAGGGCACAAATTTCGCGTCCACCACGAAGGCATTTTTGGGTTCATACCAAAGACGACCAGGGAAATTTTTGCGCACCAGTGATTCGTTGTCGGCAAGCCGCAACACAAAAGTGCCATTGCGCTCGATGATGTGCATCGACATGCGTTGCAACGAAACCCAATCGCGTTTATCGCTCGATGTCTTCATTGCGCGTTCGCCCGTGAATGGCGTGCCTTCGCTGGTCATGGAAACACCGTCGGCCAATTTCAGCGTGACTTTTTTATCGTCTTTATCCACCACCAGTGCGCCGATAGTTTCGGGTACAGCGCCTTTTAATTCGGGTGGCAGTACGATATCGTTGTTTTTGCCGGTGCCAAAGGTATTGACGCCGGGCTTCATGATGAAACGTCCGGCGAGGGTTAGCCAGCCGTTATCGCGTTTTAAACTGGTTTCAACTTTATCGCGCCACGCTTCGATGTCGGCAACATATTCCAGCGGAAGTTCGCTTTTAGCGTTTGCGGTGGGGGCGGTGTACGCATTGTGGGCAGAAAAAGATAACGCAAACGCTGCACCCAGCAAAAAAAATTGCCTGGAAAATTTAGATAAACGGGTTTCCATAATTCTGCTCCAGTCGCGTTTTAACAAGATTTAATAATTTTAATGCGAATTGTATTTCTCTGCGAATGCAGCTTTGTGAAAAGTCTCACACACGCGCAACAAAGTCAGTGATATGGTTATGTTTTGCAAATGTATAAATTCAGTAATAGTATGACGCGTGTTGTTTAAAATTAAAAATACGCTGTAAAGGTAGCGGTTAATATCAATTAAAACGCTCAATCGCTTCCCGCAGTAGCTTACTTGCATTACCGCGCACATCAGGATTGAACAGCATGTTCTTCAATAAGACATATTCCACTAAGACTAAGCCAACGCAGCACCACATCCAGAATTTCTGGCAGCGCCTGCTTGGGCGCAGCCACGGCGCACCGACAACGGGTGCTGGCGACGCTCCATCGACCAATTCGATTGGCCTCACCAATCTCGGCACAGGTGCCGAGCTTTATGCGCAGCTTAAAAATGAGCTTGAGAATGTGACTCGCTTCCAGCGACATTCGGCCGGTGCGTTTGGTCGGCGGGTAGAACAACTGGTTGAAATCGATCACGGTGTTGAAGCGCTGATGACGGAACTGTTTCAGCCGGATATTGCTCAAAAGTGGCAGGGCAATATGGGGCTGCGTGCGGCGTTTGGGCGGCGACTGGCGCAAATCTCGACGCGGCTTGCCATGACGTATCGTGATTTGCTGGATGAGGGGCGCCGAAAATATCCTTCAGGTTCGCGCGGTGCACTGCGTTTGCCCGATGTCGCATGTCGCGCGATTTTGCACATTGGCTTGTCGATGCGCTGGCATTGTTATGCGAACAAACGCGAGCCTTCCACATCGTGGGGACGCCTTTATCGGCTGTATCGGTTCGCTGACAAGCGCCACATTTTGCGCGACAAAATTGAATTGAATGGACGTGTCACCACTTGCCATCAGGAGTTTGCGCGGATCGTGTTGTTTGGTCTGGCCGATCCGTCGGGTCTCTCGCCCGAGATGATTGATGCCGCCTATAACTGGTGCGGCGAGTGGAGCGATCTGGTGGAGTTTACCAATGCGACCGATGTGGAAGGCGAGCAGCATTGTTTTGACATGGAGAGCAGTTTGCCGGCATCGCAATTTCACCCGCAAATGCGATCTGATCGCATGCGTTGTTTCTCAACGGCGGCAGTGTGTTTCAAGGTTGTGGCCATGCGCGAGAGCGACCCCGAGCCAGCAAGTAAATCATTGCGCAATATTGTAAGTGGCGATGCGAACATGACGCAGCAGTCCAACGGATTATCCAGCGCGGATCGCGATAATCTGATTCGGCATTTGCTGAGCGGCTGGGTCAAGGCAAGACCGGCGCGGCGCATCGAGCGTGAGACTGATGGTTTGAAGGTTGCGCGCGTGGCGTGTGGCGCGGATGCGATCAACGAACTTTTGTACGCAGAATCAAAACCGGATGCGGGTATTCCGCCGGAATTTTCGTTTGAACACTGGTCGATAGAAAATGAAAGCTCGACCGGTTACGGCTTGCGAAAAAAGAAAGTTTCGGAAGAGCCTGAAGCGGGCACACTGGTTTGTTTGCGCGCGAATGGTTCGCCAATTTGGCAAGTGGGTGTGGTGCGCTGGCAGCGCAATGCCGAGACCGGCGAGCCGCAACTGGGGATCGAGACGCTCGCGAATAATCCAAAAGTGGTTCACCTTACATTGGCACCGGGAACAACGGATGGACTGCCGCAAACGCAAACGCAAACCAAACTTCGCCAGAACCCCGGCATTGCAACTGGATTATTACCGTCTGAAATTGCCGAGCTCATCAGACGCGGCTCAAAAATTCCGAATAGCGATTTCGCACGCGATCCTGCCAACGGCGTCGGCGATATGAAAGCACCGCGCCCCGTTATCAAGGCGCTGCTGCTACCCAGAGATAGTACACGTGGCGCACGCGGCACCGCGCATTCGCTGGTGATTTCCGGCCACACATTTACCGTCGGCACAGTGCTCAAAATTTCGTCTAATGCTTCTGCGAATGCGAATTTTTGGATTCGACTATCCGGCGTGGTGGATTACACCGATAACTGGGCGCAGATGAATTTTTCGGTAATGTCGCGCGCATGAGCCTTGCGTGCGTTTACAAATCGCGCGCATGAGCTTTGCGTGCGTTTACGAATCGCGCGCATGAGCTTTGCGTGCGTTTACAAATCGCGCGCATGAGCCTTGCGTGCGTTTACGACTTGAAGGCGCGAATCGAGGACGTAATAATTTAGGTTGCTCGCTGCCATTTCGTATGTTTCAAATGCTCAAAAACGAGATCAGGTTGCAGATCATTCATGCACTTGAAATGTCCCAGCGGGCATTCACGTTTGAAGCACGGGCTGCATTCCAGCTTCAGTGAAATCACTTTTGCTTTGGGTGAAGGCGGCGGCGTAAATTTGGGTGAGCTTGATCCGTACAACGCCGTCACGGGAACACCGACCGCCGCCGCGACGTGCATCAATCCCGAATCATTGGTAATCACATGTGTGGCGAGACTCAGTAAATCAATCGCATCATCGAGCTTGGTGGCACCAGCCAAATTTACGCACGCATTCGATGAAAGCGCGTTGATTTCTTCGGCAATCGCATGATCCTTTTGCGAGCCAAACAGCCAGATTTGATAGCCGCCGTTTTTCTCTTCAGTTAAGGTCATGGCAAGATCAGCAAAGTGTCGCGCGGGCCAGCGTTTTGCCGGGCCGTATTCAGCGCCCGGGCAAAATGCGATGACTGGCTTGGCGAGATTGAGGCGCAATCGCTTGCCCGTGGCGGCACGGCTCGCGTGATCGATGATGAGATGCGGATTATCGTCGGTGCGCTTGATCTCCTTACCCAGCGGGGATGCTAATTGCGTAAACCGTTCCACCATCAACGGCAGCGTAGCTTCATTTAGTTGGCGACAATCGTTGATAATCCAGCCGCGCATTTCGCCGCGATAACCGGTGATGGTCGGGATGTTGGCGAACCAGGGAATCAAGGCAGATTTAAAACTATTCGGCAACACAATCGCCTGACCGTAGCCGACGTTGCGCAGCGATTTACCAAGTGAGCGACGCGCGCCGAGCATGAGATCGCCATGCGCAAACGGATTTTCGATGGTGTTCGTTACTTCGAGCATGCGCTGATAAACCGGCATCACCCATGCCGGTGCCATCACGTCAATTATTGCGTCGCGATGTTGTTCCCGCAGCCGTCTGAGCATCGGTTGCGAAAGCACCGCGTCGCCAACCCATGCGGGTGAGATGATTAGGATGCGCATGCTAAAATATAAAAACCCCAATACCAGAGCGGAGAACGAAGCACAATTGCCTGCGAATGCCCGCCAGCGCTAGGGTTTATCAATGGCCGTGCTTAACAGATCCCGACAATTTATAGACAGTTCCACAGTAAGGACACTTCGCTTCGCCCGTCGTGGTGACATCGATAAACACGCGCGGATGACTGTTCCACAATTTCATGGAGGGCGTCGGGCAATGCAGCGGCAGATCGGCTGATGTTATGTTCACCGGTTGCAAATTTACTTCAGTGGGCTGGCTCATATTTGTCTTCTTCACTTCACTGGTGTGAGCCAGTGATGATATTTTGGATTGCGTCCGTTAACGATATCAAAGAACGCGGTTTGTAATTTCTCGGTGATCGGCCCGCGTGTGCCTTCGCCAATCACACGTCCATCGAGTTCGCGAATCGGTGTGACTTCGGCAGCGGTGCCGGTAAAAAACGCTTCGTCCGCAATATACACATCATCGCGGGTAATTTTGCGCGCCTCAACCGGAATGCCGTGCTCTTCACACAGTATTTGAATGGATCGCCACGTGATGCCATCGAGTGCCGAGGTTAATTCCGGCGTCGCCACTTTGCCATCGCGTACGATAAATAGATTTTCACCCGCGCCCTCGGCAACATAGCCTTCGGTATCGAGCAGCAGCGCTTCGTCGTAGCCGTGATCGGTTGCTTCGTTATTGGCGAGAATCGAATTGGCGTAGGTTGATGCGACCTTCGCTCTGGGCATAGTCACGTTCACGTGGTGGCGCGCGTAGGAGGATGTTTTTACGCGAATGCCTTTTTGTAATCCGTCTTCGCCCAGATACGCGCCCCACGGCCATGCGGCAATCGCGATGTGTACCTTGGCACCCTTCGGCGAGACGCCCATTTTCTCGGAGCCGTAAAACGCGAGCGGGCGCAGGTAGCAGCTTTCCAGATTATTTTCACGCACCACCTGCCGCTGTGCGGCCATAATTTCATCTTTGGAATAGGGCATCGCCATTTGATAAATCTTGGCGGAATTAAACAACCGCGTCGTGTGTTCTTTTAACCGAAAAATTGCGGTGCCCAGATTGGACGCTTCAGTTTTGTATGCGCGCACGCCTTCGAATACGGCCAGACCATAATGCAACGAATGCGTGAGCACATGCGTATTCGCATCGCGCCACGGCACCATTTTTCCGTCATACCAAATCAGCCCATCGCGATCTGCCATTGACATGTGCTTCTCCAAAATTTGACTGCGCTTTATGTTTACGCTGAGATCCCATTTTAGCGTATTGATCGATACGGATTGACGTCCGTACTTGCAATTGTTCCCAATTGTTCAATCTGGCTGATGTGACATAATCGGTAGAAGTATCCTACATTATGTTTTCAGGGCAATGTAAGTTAACCAAGTGATAAAAAAGTATTTCACGCGATATGAATAACAAAGGTGCGGCAGACCACACTTCAGGTTCGGACAAATCTGACGCAAACAGCGTCAGTGAAGGCGGGGGCGTGTCATCAATCAATTTGATGACGGCAGAAAATAAAATTTCGGGCGACATGCTGCTGTTCTCATCGGGCTTGATGGTTTTTGCCTCCATGTTGTGGCTCGCAATTTACTGGGGATTTGGGCAACGCTTCTCGACGCTGATCCCGCTGATATTTCAGGCGATGTCAGCATGCTTTATGTTTTTTTATTTGAAAACAAAAAAGCTCCAGCTATTTTGTTTGATGCAGCTTTCGCTTTTTCTGTTCACACCGTTTGTGCTGCAATGGTCGATTGGTAACTTCGTTAATTCCAGCGGTGTTTCGCTCTGGGCGCTGTTAGCGCCCGTCGGCGCGATTGTGATCATGGGTACGAAGGAATCGGTGCCATGGTTTGTCGCCTATATCTTCATGACGGCCATGTCCGGCATGTTTGATTACACCTTGCAGTGGGATGTGCGCTCGATGGATATGCGCACGATTGCCGTATTCTTTGTGCTCAATTTCGTCTCAATCTCTGCGATGGTTTACGTGCTGCTGTGGTATTCCACCCGTGAACGAAACAAGCTGCGCGCGGTGGTGGATGAGCAGGCCAGAGATGTGCTGATCGAAAAAGAATTATCTGACCGCCTGCTGCTCAATATTTTGCCGAAGCCGATTGCGGATCGACTCAAACGCGAAGAAACCAATATAGCGGACGGTCACGCTGATGTCATTGTGATGTTTGCCGATATCGTGAACTTCACGCACATGTCCGAAGAAATGTCGCCCAACGAAACCGTGCATTTGCTCAACGATATTTTTTCCGCGTTTGATTCTTTGACCGAAACCTATCATCTGGAAAAAATCAAAACGATTGGTGATGCCTACATGGTTGCTGGCGGGTTGCACAATTCGAAGCTGAACGATCCCAACCAGATTCCGTATGTTGATGCGATGGCCGATATGGCGCTGGAAATGCACGCGTTTGTTTCGCGCTATACCGCACCCAACGGCGATGCGCTGGGGTTGCGCATTGGCATCGCCACCGGGCCGGTGGTCGCGGGCGTGATTGGTCGCCGCAAATTCGGCTATGACCTCTGGGGCGATACGGTTAATATCGCGAGCCGTATGTGCTCCGAAGCATCGCCCGGGCACACGCAAGTTGATGTGGTCACACACCGGCGTTTGTACAACCGCTATCGATTTGATGAAGTGCAACAGATTCAGGTGAAGGGCAAAGGCCCGATGCAGGTTTATAACCTGCTCGCGCGCAACCAGTTCGGGGCACCGGTCGAGGGTGAAAAACCAGCGGAAGCAACGGTGATTAATCTGGCGGATGGATTGCCGCTCAGGCGTTGAATCTTTGCCGGATCAACAGCGAATGTCTTCGTGAATAACACCCAAACTGAAACACCAGAAACAACATCAAGCCCACCCAGCAGCGAACATTCGTTGCCTGCCCGCAATGCCCGCCATCCTGGTATTGCCCTCATCCTGCAGGGTGGCGGCGCACGTGCCGCTTATCAAGTGGGCGTACTCAAAGCGCTCTCAGAAATTTTAGGCCACCCCAAAGAAAATCCGTTTCCTATTATCACTGGCACTTCAGCAGGCGCGATTAACGCGGCGCTGCTCGCCACCCACGCTGATAATTTTGCAGAAGGCGTTGCGTCCCTCGTGGATGTTTGGACAAAATTTTTACCACACCATGTTTACCGTACCGATTTACCCGGCGTATTGCGCAACAGCAGCAAATGGCTCAGCGCGTTTTTGTTCGGTGCGTTTAAAAAAAGCGACAAGAAAAATAACAAAATTTCCTTGTTTGATAATTCACCTCTGGCGCGGTTAATCAGCAAGCATATTCCGTTAAAACGCATCCCCGAACACATCGCATCCGGCGCACTGCGCGCGGTTTCGGTCACCGCTTCGGGCTACACATCAGGTCAGAACGCCGCGTTTTTTCAGGCGCATCAGGATGTACAAGGATGGCGGCGCTCGCAGCGCGTGGGCATTCGCGTGAGCCAGCTACGGGTGGAGCATTTGATGGCGTCCGCTGCAATACCATTCGCGTTCCCCGCGATCAAAATCAATCGCGAATATTTTGGCGATGGCTCCATCCGGCAAATGGCACCCGTCAGCCCCGCGCTGCATTTGGGTGCAGAGCGCGTATTTATCATCGGCACCGCCAAACTCACGAAGACAATGGATGATCGCGCGGAAGAGGGCACCTATCCCTCACTGGCCGCGATTGCGGGCCATGCGATGGCGAGTATTTTTCTCGACTCACTCGCGGTCGATGTTGAGCTTTTGCAGCGCATGAACGCCACGCTGAAATACGTGGATCGGGATCGTATGCAGGCATCCGGCGGCAATTTGCATCATGTTGATGTCTGCATCGCCTGCCCGAACGAACCGCTGGAAGAAATCGCCCACCAACACGTTAGCGATCTGCCCGCCACGATACGATTTTTAATGCGCAGCATCGGTGCCATGCGCAAAGGCGGTGCCACGCTCGCGAGCTACATGCTATTCGACTACCGTTACTGCAACGCGTTAATTGACATGGGCTATAACGATCTCATGGCGCGGCGCGAAGAGATGCAGATTTTCTTTAGCGCGGATGCGTGCCCGCTACCCACATTGATTCCGGTATCAACCTTTGACCCAGGGCGGACGGTGCAGTTTGGTGTTAAAGCCTAATGCGCCGAGCGTGCAGCGCAGTCGTGGCCGAAAAAATGTCAATCAGTAAAAATAAATTTACAAATAAGTTACGAATAGCGCGATTTTTTTTTGAGATTACGCGCTTTTTCGCCTCATTTTTATTGGCACTCCAATTATTTTTCGCCTGCAAAATTTTTCTTCTTCGAGCGTTTTCTCGTCAATCCCAGCGCATGTTTTTGTCTATGAAACTCAACAAAGTAAAACACTGAAACTCCTTATCTGGCGCGCACTTTAAAGATAAAATGCCGCAAAAAGCACGCGGGTATTGGCGGTTAAACTTGAGACCGCCCCGCCCTCTCAAGGGCGCAGCTCTTACAGCTATCCAGGGTGCGGGATTAGCATGCTCAAGTAATTTGGAAAATCCAGTCATACTCGTCTCCTCGCCAAACTACAAGACGTATCGGGATGCACTCATGGCGGCTTACGCGCTTAAGCAGGAGGTAAATCTAATTTTTGAATCGACGCAAGCATGCTATGCCGGTTATCCAGTAGCGTGGGCCGTTGATTTTGTAGGGCAATAAATTTTACGGCTGGGACGCTTTGCAGTATTCTTGAAACGCCTTGCGCGGCGCTGCTCACAAGGTTCTGGTTGCCGCTTTTTTGTAAAACACAAAAAAGCGAGGCGGAACCCCATGGCGTGCCTGTTAAAATATATTTTTATTTGATATAGAGTATTTAAAATGGACTATGAAGCGAAGCTAGCAGCATTTTATAGTCAGCTATCGCTTCATGGCGCGGATGTGATTGATGTAGGCGCACATATTGGCAGGCATGCGATCCCGCTTGCCAATTTAGTGGGTTTAGAGGGCACTTGTTATGCGTTCGAGCCTATACCCAGCGTGCGACAGGTGCTCGCTGCAAATATCAGCCAATTAGGGCTCAACAACACAGTTTGCCTTTCGCATTGGGTGAATCCAATCGCATCGCGGTATTCAATTTCATCCCAAATTTACCCGAAGAGTCCGGGCTCAAAAAACGTCACATCTACAATGCCGAACCGTCGGAGTTTCAGTTGATTACGGTGCAGGTTCGTAAGCTGGATGATGTAGTGCCGCCTTCGGCAAATGTGAAATTTATCAAGATGGATGTTGAAGGCGGAGAGCTTGATGTGCTGAAAGGATCGACTCGGATTCTTAACGAGATGCGTCCTATTGTAGCGTTCGAATGCGGAGCTGCGGGATACCTCGGCTATGACTCAAATCCGGATGAGATTTTTGAAATATTTTCATCGCGCGGCTATTCGATTTATTCGATTACTGGGGTTCGTATCGCGAACGCTGAAGAGTTTCGGCATGAAACGACTACACAACGTTTTTGGGATTACATTGCGTTGCCTGAAAGCAATCCTGAATTGGCACAACTACTCACAAATCAATGACGCCCTTCAAGGCTGAAAGCTGTCAATCGCCTCTTCTTCGCACACCACACTATTTGCAAGGCTCATTTCGTGCAAAATTTCTTGCTGGCTTGACGATATTTCCTGTTCAGCGGTCGCGTGATTCGCATAACCAGACAAAAATAATTTCATGACTTGCTCAACGCCCTCTGGCCTTATTGAGCGCAGATCGTCTTCAAAATATTTTCCTTTATTGTAATTTCCGGTGATGATTTCGTACGATGGAAAGTAATCACAATGCAAGTTCGTTTTTGTGATCTCACCTGCCGCCGCGCGCAGTACAGATTTGCTGTAAGTTGTTGCAACAAGGACGTGCTGATCTTCGTAGGTCGCGATCAGCGGAACGGGCGATACAGTAAAAATAATCCTAGCATTCGTGTTGACTGTTTTCAACTTGCCAATGAATAGCTGCAAATCAGCCACCACGTCGCTCACGTTAAAGTTAACGAATTCGTAACGTTCAAAATCCATCTCTCCTGCAACAACGCCAGGTGCTAGCGGAAATACCGCGCCGTCTGCGCGGCTTAGCCAGGCCTCGGTCAAGCCTAGCGTAAAAACAAAGATATCAAGATGCTCAAACATCTCTCGCACTGCCAAGAAATGTATGGCGCGTGATTGCTGTAAGGCATCAATCGAATCGAATCCGTCTGGTTCTATTTGTGGGCGGAAAGGGTCAACGAACCGACCGTCTGGACGTGTCCATGCTTGTTCTAAGGGCAAAAAGTGACCATAAGCCCGATCAAAAAGCTGCACCAATTGCCGCGCTGAATAAAGGTTGCCAAAGCGCGCCGAGAAAATGCCGAAATTGCGCCTAATTGCTTCTTGCTGGGCAATATGTTCAGCAGTTTCTGCCACGTAATAATTGAAGCCATGCTTGGAAAGTGTGCGTGAAATGTGTTGCGCAAAGCAGCTTCCCGCTGTTGCAACCTTGCTCTCGCGATTCAAGGTAAAGCGCGGATTGATGGCAGGATTTACGTCGGCGGTCGGTAATCTTTCGACTGCGCGGCGCCAAAACTGATAATTAGGTAAGTTTTGGTATGGGTTTTGATTTGGGGCATTTGCGCTGACGAAATTCTCAGCCTTGCTAGGCGGCAACAGGGTTTCTGCAGCCTCATCTGTGCCTGACGCAGCTGCTTGATGCTCCGCTTGCACCAACAATTTTAAATGCCAGTCGGCCTTTGATCGTTGACCAGTAAGCGCGGTTACGGGGTATTTAGAAAACGCGGCGAAAGAAGCGTCGACAAACTCTTCTAATGCCATCATGGGAACCGATTTGTCGAACACGTCTCCCCGTACCGCGCGCTTGAACAAATAGTGTCCTTCTAAATTAAGCGGCCTCCCGATTTCACGGTAGAGCGGCCAAACGTAGTCATTCTTCAGCTCATCATGAGCGTATTCTTCAACACCCGGAAGAACGTCGACGCCTGCCTGCGCAAGGACTATTCGCGTGATATCTGCCAATACAAACAATTTTGGATGATTCATTGAATACATCCAGCAACCTTGCTTGGTCCATTTCTCGATCAATGGTTCCATGCTCATACCAGCGCGAACGCCTTCCTCGGCCAACATCTTGACGGAAAGTGGCCAATAGTCAAAATAGCCCAGTTTGGAATAAGTGTCTTCACAAAATAATCGCAATGTTTCAGTTTTTGAGAGACTGTGAGTCCACGCAAAAAGTGCGATTGATGAATGATACGGGCCCATGGGGCCTAATATATGTGTGCCATGTGAATTCGCGACATACTCCGCATCAGGATGAAATGCAGCAAAAAAAATTCT
>JANXWW010000103.1 GCA_025350945.1 Burkholderiales bacterium | reverse complement strand
GCGACGAGTCTGTTCAGGCCGACGATATCGGCTTTGCCGCGCGCGACGTCAGAGATCAGTTGCGGCGGTGGCTCTTGCACTTTGCCTTTGCCGGTTTTGCTGGGGCGATAAAAGTCCATCGTGGCATCATATTTTTCGAGTTGTGTTTCCACCTCGCCAATCCGCGTGGCCAGTGTTTTTTTCCGCGCGTCGAGTTCCACCAAATCGTTATCGCGCGAAACATCGAATTCGCGCTCCGAGCCATAGGTGCCAACCAGCGCCAGATCCTTTTGTCGCTGCTCGCGGATGAGGCGCAATTCTTCTGAACGTTTCTGCGCGGCTTCTTCGCGAGTGCGTAGCTGATCCGTGGTCAGCGGGGCATCAAATCTGCGGACAACATCACCTTCCTTGGTGTACTCAACGATATCGCGCTTGGCGCACTGTGGTGGCATGGTGTCGCCGTAGTGAGTCACGCCCTTGTCGTCGGTGCACTTGAAGACCGCGTGCGCAGGCAGGGACGCGCCAAACAGGGTAGCGCAAAGAATAACGTGACGAATATTGAAAACCAGGTTCATGGAATATTTTATTTAAATGGCTGCGCCGTACTGCTTTCGGTATGCCTTGATTGCTGCAAGTTTAGCGTTTTCACCGCTCTGGCGCGCCAGATAAGCCGTGATGTCCGCCAATGTTGCCACCGCTATAACGGGGATGCCTGTGGTTTGGTTGAATTCCTGCGCCGCAGATTGTGTACTGCCTGCTTTTGTCCCCACCTCCTGACGGTCCAAAGCAATTAGCACGCCGACTGGCGTGGCCCCTGCTGCGCGGATCATCTCGACCGATTCGCGCTTCGATGCGCCGTCCGAAATCACGTCGTCCACAATAAGCACATCGCCCTTAAGCGGCGCACCCACAATCAGCCCGCCTTCGCCGTGGTCTTTCGCCTCTTTGCGGTTATAGCAAAATGGTACGTTTTGTCCCAAGTTTGCCATGGCGATAGCGACGCCCGCGGCGAGCGTGATGCCTTTGTAGGCGGGCCCGAAAATGGTATCGATTTTGAGCCCCGATGCGAGTGCCGCTTCGGCGTAGAAGTGGGTTAATTTTGCGAGTGATTCGCCATCGCTGAATAAGCCAGAATTAAAAAAATAAGGGGACAAACGCCCCGCCTTGGTTTTGAATTCACCGAAGCAAAGCGCCTCCTGGCGAATAGCGAATTCTATGAATTGTTGACGAAAATCGGCAAGTGGGGTGACTGAAACGCGCATGAATAATCGATCAGGGAAGTCTAGATTGGAGTTAGATGAAGGATAATCGCGTTTCCAGGCAAATTTTTCAACTTTTGTGAATTTCACCATGCGAATTATCTCCGTGAATTGCAACGGCATCCGTTCTGCCACTACCAAAGGCATGTTTACCTGGTTGAAGCGCCAGAAGGCGGATGTGATTTGCTTGCAGGAAATCAAGGCGCTAGAGAGCGATATTCCCGAAGCCGCGCTGCCGTGGAAAGGCTGGCATGCTTTCTATCATCCTGCGGACAAAAAAGGTTATGCGGGCGTCGCACTTTACGCGAAGCGTGAGCCAGATCGCGTGCAAATTGGCACGGGTATCGCCTGGATTGATGTGGAAGGCCGCTATTTGCAGGCTGACTTTGGTAACTTGAGCGTCATTTCTTTGTATGTGCCGTCGGGTTCGGCATCAGAAGAATCGCAGGCGAAAAAATTTCGCTTTATGGAAGCCTTCATGCCGCATCTACAAAAGCTTAAGGCAGGCGGACGCGAATTTATTATTGTCGGCGATTGGAATATTGCGCACAAAGAAATCGATTTGAAGAACTGGCGCGGCAACAAAAAGAATTCCGGATTTTTGCCTGAAGAGCGCGAGTGGCTGACGAAATTATTTGATGAAGTTGGCTACGTTGATGTTTTTCGTCGTCTGATTCCGTTGCCGGATCAATACACTTGGTGGTCGAATCGCGGTGCGGCGTATGAAAAAAATGTGGGTTGGCGGATTGATTATCACATCACCACACCCGCGATTGCGGCCACGGCCGAATACGCGCGAATTTATAAAGACGAGCGGTTTTCGGATCATGCGCCGCTGTCGATTGATTATGATTACCAGTTTTGATTTCGACAAAAGTGAAAACCTACTTTTGTCGACTTTAGTCAGTGAAAAAGCCGTAAAAAGCTAAACGAAAAACCAAACGAAAAGCAGTATTGAATTTATGTTGAAACTCACTAATCTTACCCTCGCGCGCGGCGTGAAGCGCTTGCTGGAGGGGGCCAATTTAACGTTATATCCAGGACATAAAGTTGGTTTGATCGGGCCGAATGGCGCGGGCAAATCCAGTTTGTTTTCCTTGCTGCTGCACAAGGTCACGCCGGACGCGGGCGATTTTGAAATGCCGGCGAAATGGGTGGTTGCGCATGTGGCGCAAGAAACGCCGCATTCGCATCGCTCCGCACTCGACTACACGATGGATGGCGACAAGGAATTGCGTGAGCTGGAAGCGGCGTTGGATGTTGCGGAGGCCGAGCATACCGATGACGATAAATCTGGCGAGCGCTTGGCCGAGCTGCATGAACATTACGATCACATCGGCGGCTATCAGGCGAAATCGCGCGCGGCTTCTCTTCTGTCGGGCCTGGGTTTTACCGATCAGCAAATGTCGCAGGAGGTTGCATCATTTTCCGGCGGCTGGCGAATGCGGTTGAATTTGTCGCAGGCACTAATGTGTCGCTCTGATTTATTGCTGCTCGATGAGCCGACCAATCACCTTGATTTGGATGCGGTGATGTGGCTTGAAGATTGGCTCATGGCGTATCCGGGCACGCTGTTGCTCATCACGCATGATCGTGATTTTTTGGATGCGGTCGTGAAAACGATTGTGCATCTGGATCAGCAAAAGCTGAATGAATACGGCGGCAACTATTCCACCTTCGAGCGCACGCGCGCGATGCAGTTGTCGCTGCAAGGTGCGGCGTATATCAAGCAGCAGCGGCAGGTGGCGCATTTGCAATCGTTTATTGATCGATTCAAAGCGAAAGCGACTAAGGCCAAGCAGGCGCAATCGCGGATCAAAACACTGGAGCGGATGGAACTGATCGCGGCCGCGCACGTTGATTCACCGTTCTCGTTTTCATTTCGCGAACCGGTCGCTAAGCCACGCCAGCTATTGCATTTGAAGGAAGCCGATCTCGGCTATAAAACGGCGGCGGGTGACAAAACGGTTTTGAAAAACGTCGAATGGCGATTATTTTATGGTGACAAAATTGGCTTGCTCGGGCCCAACGGCGCAGGCAAATCTACACTCGTGAAATCACTGGCGGCCACGCTGGCATTGCAACACGGCGGCCGCTTTGAGGGCCAGGGTTTGAAGATCGGTTATTTCGCGCAACATCAAATCGAGCAGTTACGATTGGACGAATCGCCGCTTCATCATTTGCGGCGGCTTGACCCCACCACGCGCGAACAAGAATTTCGTGATTTTTTAGGCGGTTTTGATTTCCGTGGCA
>JANXWW010000035.1 GCA_025350945.1 Burkholderiales bacterium | reverse complement strand
TGCGCACACGCGCAATATGATGACGGTGGAAGATCCAATCGAATACGATCTTGATGGCGTGGGGCAAACGCAGGTCAATCACAAAATCGACATGACGTTTGCACGTGCTTTGCGAGCCATTTTGCGCCAAGACCCGGATGTCATCATGATCGGCGAAATTCGCGATCTTGAAACCGCGCAGATTGCGGTGCAGGCATCGCTCACCGGTCATTTGGTGCTGGCAACATTGCATACAAATTCTGCTGCCGGTGCGGTGACACGCTTGGTCGATATGGGGATTGAACCGTATCTGCTGGCATCAACGCTATCGGGGGTGCTGGCGCAAAGGCTGGTGCGCAAACTCTCTCCAAACGCAAAACGTGAACGCGCGCCCACCGCAGCAGAACAGGAAATATTATCAGCGTCATTGAGCCCGAATTATCGACAACTTGATCGCGTGTTTGAGCCTGTCGAAGGTGACCTTCCTAACGCCACCGGTTATCGTGGTCGCACCGGTATTTATGAATTGCTGACCGTAGATGAAAATTTGCGCAAGCTGATTCATGATGCCGCATCCGAACATAAAATCGCTGATGCCGCGACTCGTGGCGGCATGATGCCGCTGCGTGAAGATGGCTTGCGCTGGGTGGCCGAAGGCGTGACCTCGATGGAAGAAGTCTTGCGCGTCACCAGAGATTAATCGGATTAAGCGGACTAAGCAGCCATGCCCGGTTTTCGTTATACCGCCTACGATATTGATGGCCGCGAACAGCGCGGCGTGCTGGAATCGGACAGCCCGCGCCTTGCCCGCGCGCAGTTGCGCGAAAAAGGCTGGTTTCCGCTTGATGTGGCGCAGATTGAAGCAGCGAATGATGCTAATGCAGGTGGCATTTTCAGTAAACGTCGCGCCCATCTACCGCAAGCCGATCTGGCGCGCGTCACGCGGCAACTGGCGACATTGCTGGGCGCGGGTCTCACGATTGAGCAAACATTTAATGCGGTGATCGAGCAGGCTGAATCAGAACCTGAGCGCCAGCTGCTCGCCGCGATTCGCGGACAGGTGCTGGAGGGCCAATCGCTGGGCACGGCACTGGGCCAATTCCCCGCCACGTTTTCGCCATTATTTCGCACGCTCGTGACTGCCGGAGAAACGTCGGGGCGCTTGCCCGATGTGCTGGCGCGATTAGCGGATTATGTTGAAGAACAACAAGCGATGCGGCAAAAACTGATGGTGGCGATGATTTATCCGGTGATCGTGATGATCGTTTGCGCGCTGGTCGTCACGGGGCTAATGGTGTATGTGGTGCCGCAAGTGATTGGCGTATTTGAATCGACCAAACAAACGCTGCCGCTGATGACGCGGGCGCTGTTAGGGCTGTCGAAATTTATTCAGGCCACGGGTTTGTTTTGGTTGGTGGCTGGCGTGATCGCATTCTTCGCCATACGCGTTGCACTGAAACGCGAATCGGTATTACGCCGCTGGCATAGCTGGCTGTTGCGAGCACCACTTGTGGGCCGAATGATTCGTGCCAAAGAATCCGCGCAGCTTGCCGCCACGCTGTCGATTTTAGTCGGCAGCGGCGTCCCGGTTTTAAACGCGCTCAACGCCGGTGCAGGCGTGATCGGCAACCTGCCCATGCGCGAGGCGCTGCAACGCGCCACCGTCGCTGTGCGCGAAGGCTCAGGTCTGTCGCGCGCATTGATCGCGCAGCAGCCAAAAGGTAGAACATCGTTATTGTTATTCCCGCCGGTGATGGTACATTTGATTGCGTCAGGTGAGGCCAGTGGTCGACTTGCGCAAACTTTGGAAGCTGCCGCACGTCAACAACAGCGCGATGTTGAAACCAAAACATCGGCGTTTGCGGCCACCATTGAACCGGCGATGATTTTAATTATGGGGGTCATTGTGTTGGCGATTGTGCTGGCGGTGCTGCTGCCGATTTTTGAGTTGAATCAGCTGGTGGCGCGTTAGCAATTAATGTAGCGCCGCATCGATGATTGCAATTTGTTACAACTGATTGTGCGCTCTCGCGGCCATTGGTCATGCGGAATTCAATTGTGCATGGTCATACTGCAATAACCCGTCGTTATGGGCGAGCTCACGTGCATCTGACCGATTCGCTTCTGATTATCAAAAATTAAAAAATGAATATGCAAAACGCATCCTCGACACGTTACGCTTCGCGCACGCACTCCCTAGGCTGGATTCGCAACGCCGTCATTGCATTGGTTCTGGTCGGCGCAGTTGGTGGTGGCATTTGGTATAAGTGGTTTCGATCAAACGCACCCTCGCCCGCCGCTGAAGCAAACACCGCAAAATCTGCCGATGGCGCGCCAGTAGGAGGATCGGGCGGTGGCCGATTCGGTGCTGACCCCAATCGCGTACAGCCGGTTGCCGCTGTCGCGGCCAAATTAGGCGACATCAATATCGTGCAAACGGGGCTGGGCACGGTTGCGGCGCTGAAGGTGGCGACGGTCAAAGCGCGCGTCGATGGGCTTTTGCAGAGCGCTACATTTCAGGAAGGCGCAATAGTCAAAGCAGGCCAAGTGCTGGCCGAGATTGATCCGCAGCCGTTGAAGGTGGCGTTATCACAGGTCGAAGGCCAGCTCGCGCGCGATCAGGCGCAGCTTGCGAATGCACGTCTTGACCTGGAACGCTATCGCACCTTGCTCGCGCAGGACTCCATTGCCAAACAACAACTGGATGCGCAGGAAGCGCTGGTCAAGCAATTTGAAGGGACAGTCAAGGTCGATCAGGCACAAGTTGATAACGCCAGGCTGCAACTAAGCTATACGCGCATCACCGCACCGATTAGCGGGCGGCTGGGTCTGCGACAAATGGATGCTGGCAATATTATTCGCGCCAGCGACGCAACGGGCCTGGTCATCATCACCCAAGTTGACCCCATCACGGTGGTGTTCACGATTCCGCAAGATAATCTGCCGCGCGTATTGAAACAACTCAAGGCAGGTGCAAAGCTCGGCGTGGAAGCTTGGGATCGCGATCAAAAAAATAAACTGGGCACAGGCTTTCTGCTAAGTTCGGATAATCAGATTGATACAACCACCGGCACGATCAAAATGAAAGCGCAGTTTCCGAATCCGGAGGGATTGTTGTTTCCCAACCAGTTTGTGAATGTGCGCATGGTGGTGGACACGAAAACGGGCGCAACTATTATCCCGATGGCAGCGATCCAGCGTGGCGC
>JANXWW010000029.1 GCA_025350945.1 Burkholderiales bacterium | reverse complement strand
AAGCCGCGACCTTACTGGGGATCGGTAGAAATACACTCACGCGCAAAATTCAGGAGCTGAATTTGGACGTGGGCACAGTTGAAAAAGAAGAATAATCATTTTACAAACACTAGCATTGGCGCGGCTTTACAAGCATAAATGACTTAAAATGCCCGCCAATAAAGGCGCTTTAAATTCTACCAATGTCATCCCGAGACGCTTTTGCGAGGGATATGCTTTTCGTTTTCGTCACATGCGAAGAACCTAACAACAGTTTGTAGGTCAAGCTTGGGGGTTGGCAAATAAGGATTGTCAGGTAGCCTTATTTGCCGACCCCGAACCCGACCTACGACAACATTTAATCGCTTCGACTATTCCGTGCGATCCATCACCACACTCGCCACACAATCAGGCCGATCCTGCGTGAAACCAAACGACAGCTTCATGCCCTTAACCACAAACGCAACATAACCTTGCGATTCAGTGGAGCGTGGATTGGGCGGTGTAAATATCGGTGACGTAAATTTTTTGAGTGCAGCATCACGTGGAATACAAACTGATTTGGCAAGTCCCGCCACCAAAATCGCGCGTTTGCTATCTTGCTTGTTTTGGCGTAACTCAACATCGGTAAATGCAAGCCCAGCACCCGCCGCAATCGGCCGTTTTTCGCCGCCGGCAAAGGTGCGGAAATGCTCGGTCTCGCCTGCTGCGGCCACTGTTGTATTGAGTATTTTGGCGACCGCATTTGCATCCGCAAATGAAGAAGCGATTAAATCATCCACCACCGAAAAGAACAGTTTTTCCACCACCGCCTGTGCCGCCGTTTGGCTGGCTGCAACGCGTGCCTCTTCACCGGTTGCCGATGTCGCCGCACTCGACAATGCCAGCGCGGCAGCCGTGGTCGCGACCAAGGTTAAATTTGCTGCTTTCGCAACATGGCCTTTCACGTTTTTCCAGGACACGTCTTTTTCCTTGTTGCCCGATATTGCAGCACCGCCTACATCGGCGTCATCGAAAACACAGCGAGTAAGCGAGGATTGCGCCAACGCGCCGCCGCGCAGATTTGCTCGCAGAAAACTTGTATTGGCAATCTTCGCACTACTGAATTCCGCACCAATCAAAACAGCATCATCAAACGCTGAATCGCTCACGTTAACACTCCAGAACTCACACTTGTTGAGCTTGGCCTCATTGAACTTGCATGCCGCCATCGTTGAATCCTGAAAGCTAATGCCGTAAAGGTCAGCACGCGAAAAATCGCAGCGCGTGAATATGGAGCCGCGCGCACCAACGATGTCGTTCAGCATTTCACCACTGAGATCGCAATCGATAAATTCGGCGTCCGATAAATCAAGCTGCTCGCCGCCTGCACCCTTGGCGTAATCGTGATGTTGTTTCAGCATCGCGGCAAATTGTTGCGCATCGATTTTTGGCAGTGCAGTCATACCCATGGTCATTGTCGTATTCATTGTCATATCACTTTGCAATGTTAACCTCAAAAATGCGACCGAGTTGCTCAGGCGTCAAGTTAGCACCCATCCACTGCTTGAGCGCGACATGATCGGCTTCTGACATATAGGTTGTATTCAAAAGGATTTTGCGATCCGCCGCTTCACCGGTAACGCCATTGGGGAAGGTTCCGCCGGGCGAGCCTTTTTCGCTCAACTCTTTTTTAATCGAGCCGCCCACCTGATCGACCTTGAATTTCCACTTATCACCGGCCTCTGGGGTAATCGGCGATTTCACGTCCCATGGATTGCCGTGCACATCAAAAAATTCGATCTCAGCCGGGCCGCGCGAGATGGGGCCTTCAATAAGACCTTTGGCTTCAGCTTCCAAACCGGTCATGGCTTCAACGCGCGTCTTGGCCGAAATCGCACCCGCACCTGCGTGCGCAGGATCAGTAGCGAGATCGTTAAAGCGCGCGTCATCCGTGTACTTTGTCGGCACTTCCGCATTGGTTTTAAACGTGCTTGACTCGCCGACGCGACCGCTCGCGCTTTCCACGCGGCCCGGAATTTCCGGCGCCGGTTTCAACGTGGGCTTGATGCTTTTATCGTAAAAGCCGCCGTAGTAATCGTTATAACTTTGACCGGTGGTAGAAGTCTTTTCCTTCGAGCCAAAAATATCACCAATCTTGTCGCGCGCGGCAGCGCGATCTCCGTCTTTCAAATACTGTGCGTAAACTTTTTCGTACTCGGCCACTTGACTGCCGCGAACACCAATATTGCCGCCGCCCGATTTAAGGATTTCATTGCGCGCTTCAATATTGCGCAGTACCGCCTCGCCCTCATCAGCGAGCGTGGTTTTCAGATACGCTTCACGACTCGAATAATCAAAAGCGGGGGTGTATTTGGCGTGGCCCACTTCATGCGAAATGACAGAAGCTGCACTGCCACCTTTTTCATTGGCATCAATCACAATCGTTTTAGTAGTGCGATTGGCGTAGCTGCCCTTGCCCGCTTCACCGGCTTCAATTTTCCAACCAGCTTTTTCGAGCGCCTGAATATCCGCTTTTAATTGCGGCGCGAGCTTCTCAATCATCGCGGCGGCTTTGGTTTCAACACCAGCAATCTTGGCACCATCCGCCGCTGCTTCTGCGCCTTTACCCGCCTTGGCTGCATCATCCGCGCCCGCAGCGGCGTGCCCGACCTCGCCTGTCTTCTCGCCCGCATTAAGCGCCTTACCAGCATCAGCAACGCCGTCAACAACTTTCGCCGTTTCACCCACGCGCCCGGCAACCGCCGCACCTTCTGCGCCTTTTACGGCAGCATTTGCCTCGCCCGCGCCGATAAAAAAGCTGCCAATATCAACAACTAGACGGCCCGCAAATTTGGAATAGTCGCCATCCTTCGCCGCATCCTTATAGCCCTTGGTAACGCCATCCCAAAGCTGACCTGCCGCCTTCGCATTGCCTTCAGGATCGATCGCCCAGCCAATCGGGCTGCCCAGTTTCACCAGCGTGCCCACGGTATTGCCAACGGCTTCCAGCCGACCCAGATTTTCTTGGGGCTTGGTAATCCAATCAATCGGACTCAACAGGTGACCCGCACCCGAAGCGATCTTGACGATGCCCGAACCCATGTCGTAAAGCGCCAATGCGCCACCTTCAACCAGGCCCACGCCATCAGAAACATTGCGCGCCAGCGCTTCACCAACAAAGCCACCGTGTTCCTTGCCGAAGCTCACCAAATCTTTTCGAAATCCATCAATGCCGGATTCCGCACTTTTAACGCCACTCTCAATTTTATTTCCCAGCCAGCTTTCAGGATTGCTCCAAAAGCTGGGCTCTTCTTTCGGCACCGCTTTAGCACTGGAACCCATGGGCGTAACCGGATCGGCCACTGGTGTCGGCTGATCCTGCGCTTTTAAACTGTCGAGCAGTTGCGCATGCGCGCTCGTGGAGAAAACAACGACATTGCCCGCTTTTTGGATCGCCGCAAAATCCGTTGCTGAAAGATCTTTGCCATTCGTTTGCAGATGGTTTGAATAATTGTCCGCCTTGTCAAAGTGACGAACAAAGGCCTCTTTCGCCGACGCATTCAGCCCCGCTTTATCAGCCATCGCCGCATAGGCGCGATTGAGCACCGTCTCCTGCGAATCCTGCGGCGAAACCTTGACCGCAACCGGTTCGGGCGGCGGCGGTGAAGGTGGCGGCGTTTGCTGGGCCAGGGACGTTGCGTTTGACTGTTGAGCCGCGTTAACTGAAGACATTTGAACCTCAAGGATCACAGAAAGTAATTTAAGAGTAGTCCTTTGCGAGGGAGATGGTAACTAGGGCAAACCCTATATAGGTTTTTTTGAGAGTCCAACTGCGAATTTATCTGGCAAGCCAGAGGCTACAGCAGCATTCATGACGAACGAATAAGCTGTGATCGTTGCCTCGTATTGAGCCCGCGTTGAAGAAGGTTCATTGCTGCCACCGACGGATTTGGCAGCAAGGTTTGCCTGCACGTTTGCCCCGAAACACCTGCTACATATGGCTTCTCACCCAGCGCTTCCACTCATCAAAGAGCGCTGGATGTCTTGCGGCAATCGCTGATTTTTCCCATGAGCCTTGCACGTCCACCGAGCGCCAATAATTGTCATGCAGCAGAGTCGCAGCGCGGCCACCGGCTTCCTCCAAGATCAATGCGCCCGCCGCGTAATCCCATGGCTGCTCGCCCGCATGCACGAACGCATCCACGCGCCCGCAGGCCATATGACACCACTGCAAAACCGACGCACCGCTCGATGAAATTTTTTTGAACGGGGGATGATTTTTGAGCGCGGCCTGCAAGCGCCCCAGACGTTTATAGCGACCTACTTCGATAATAGCTTCGGACAAATGTTTTACGGGCATTAGCTTTAAACGTTTGGTTTCACCTGCGCTGTCGATCATCGATGCACCCTGACCACGAACCGCGTGAAAAACTTCGTGTGTGTTCGGGTCTAGCACCACACCGAATACGCTTTCGCGTTGATACATCAGCGCCACCGAGATACCGAAATATCGCTTGCCACTGGTGAAATTACCGGTACCGTCAAGTGGATCGACGCACCATAACCAATCCGCATCAGCCCAAATTTTCTGTTGCGTTTCGGGGGTCATTTCTTCCCCCAGCACCACGCAATTAAAAATTTTTGGCAACGCGGCAATAAGCCGCGCCTCGACTGCACGATCCGCTTCGGTGACAACAGTGCCGTCGTGTTTTCGCTCAATGGCAACGTGTTTAAAACGCGGCATCAGCTCCGTCGCCGCGACCTCGCGCATCAGCGCAATGACTGGTGCAGCAAGCTCTGGCAAGCTGGAAAGCAAGGATTGGCGGGGTGTTACAGCTATATCAGATGCGAGCAACATTGAAAATATCGATAGAGAAAAATGGATTGCGTTCAGTTATTCATTGCTAACTGGACGCTCGGCAATGCGCGTTTGTTGCGCACATGATCATGCTCAAAAAGCATCAATTACCTCGTATGCGTCGCTATAATACGCTCATCATTGAACACGCTGGAGACGTGCCTTGCATCAGGATTCAAGCGCATCATTTTTACTCCCGCGTTTTTTTGTCGCCGCATCCATTGCCCGTGATGGCGCATTCCCTCGCACGATTGCGCTGGATGAGCATGCGTCAATGCATCTGCGCGTGTTGCGCTTGCGCGAGGATGAGTTGGTCACGCTGTTTGATGGCGCAGGTGGTGAATTTGCGGCGCGTATTGTGAGTATTGGCAAACGTGAAGTCGTGGTTGAACTCAGCGCGCATCACGCCATCGAGCGCGAATCGACTCTGGATATCACGCTCGTACAAGCACTCGCGACTGGCGACAAAATGGACTGGATTATTCAGAAGGCGACCGAGCTGGGCGTAACCGCGATTCAGCCGATTCAGACGCAACGCGCCACTGCAAAACTAAACGCCGAACGCGCTGAAAAGCGCGCTGCACATTGGCAGGGTGTGGTTACTGCGGCATGCGAGCAATGCGGGCGGAATCGTTTGCCCAAGGTTCATAGCGTAATGGATTTTGCAGCATGGTTGAAGAAGCCATCCGCTGTGCAGCGCGTGATGTTGCACCCGGATGCCACGCGCGGCACATGGAGCAAGGTGCGTGCGCCGGTGGCAATTATTATTGGGCCGGAAGGCGGCTTTGCGCAGGATGAAATTTTTGATGCTGAGCGTGCGGGTGTGGCGCTGGCGAATTTTGGCGCGCGCGTGTTGCGTACTGAGACAGCGGGCTTAGCGGCAATTACCGCGCTGCAGGTCGTTGCCGGTGAGTGGATTTAATAGAATCCAACAGCAGCGAGCGTATGCCGTAAACTCGTTTAGTTTTCTACATCAGCAACCGTCCACCCAACGAATCATGTCAAAAAACATCACCAAAAAACTCGAAGTTTTCGTCAAATGGTTTCGTTCTGCCACGCCATTCATTCACGAATTTGGCGGTGGCACGATTGTGATCGCATTTGGTGGCGAAGTATTATCGGATGGCGAACTGATGCAGCTCGCCCACGATATCAACGTGCTGGTGAGCTTGGAAGTCCGCGTGGTGCTGGTGCATGGCACGCGCCCGCAGGTGGAAGATCAGATGAAGCAACATGGCGTGACGCCGCGCTATGCCGAAGGCCGCCGTGTGACCGATACCGAGGCGCTGAAGTGCGTGAAAGAAGCGAACGGTATTGTGCGCATGGAGATCGAGGCAACACTATCGACTGAGCTCGCCAATTCGCCGATGGCGGGCGCGGATATTCGCGTCTCAAGCGGCAACTTCATCACCGCCAAACCGTTCGGTGTACACAACGGCGTGGATTTTATGCACACCGGCCAGGTGCGTAAAGTGGACGTGGAAGGCATTACGCGCCGGCTTGACGATCACGAA
>JANXWW010000024.1 GCA_025350945.1 Burkholderiales bacterium | reverse complement strand
CCGAACGTTTGTTTGCAGCGCTGCACAATGTCCAGATACGGCATGCCGGGCTTCACCATCACCATGTCGGCACCTTCGGCCAAATCGAGCGCGATTTCGCGTAGCGCTTCATCCGAATTGCCAGGGTCCATTTGATAATTTTTCTTGTCACTCTTGCCGAGATTGCCGGAAGAGCCCACCGCATCGCGAAACGGGCCGTAAAACTTGCTCGCATACTTTGCCGAGTACGCCATGATGGCGGTATGAATGTGGTTTTCCGAGTCGAGTGCGCGACGAATTTCGCCGATGCGACCATCCATCATGTCACTCGGTGCCACAATATCGACGCCTGCTTCAGCTTGAGTAAGCGCCTGCTTTTTTAGCACGGCAATCGTTTCATCATTCAAAATATAGCCGTGCTCATCAATCACGCCATCTTGGCCATGAGTCGTAAAGGGATCGAGCGCGATATCGGTAATAACGCCTAAATCGGGAAAGTGTTTTTTCATCTCCTTAACCGCGCGTGGCACCAGGCCCTTAGCGTTATGCGCTTCTTCGCCACCCAGTGTTTTGAGCGCGCTATCAATCACGGGAAAGAGCGCAATCGCCGGAATTCCCAGCCTCATCATTTCTTCGGCTTCCGGCAGTAATAAATCCAGCGATACGCGGTCAATACCGGGCATCGACGCTATCGATTGCCGTTGATTTTTACCATCGAGAATAAATACCGGATAGATGAAATCTGCCGGTGAAAGTGAAGACTCGCGCACCATGTCGCGCAGAAATGCAGTGCGTCGCAAACGGCGCATGCGGCGCAAAGGATATTGACCAAAATTCATTGTTGAACCTATCAATGTAAGCGTGGCCTATGAAGCTATTAGCCAAATTAAAACGAATGAATGTTACATACTGTTGCAAAGCGGTAGCGAAGAAGTAAAACAAGTAAAAGCAATAAATATTAACGCGAATTAAAAAAGAGTTGAACTTTTATATCGCGACCCTATCTTATTCAATGAGGGGCTTGCTCCTCCCCGCTTCTCCTCCCTGAGCGGGGCCTTAATTCAATTAAGGCTTTTATGTAGGGCCCGGGTTACCCTTTTTCCCGGGCCCTCTTTTCTTTTCCAAGTCTGCCAAATCACAAAAGCGGCTACGGCAACACGACTAATCCGCTCCAGCCGCGAATAATTTCCCAATCGCAACTTCAGCTTCGGGCACACCGGTGCGTTTTAAACTTGAGAAGAGTTGAACGGTTGCGTTGTATTGCCCCTCAATTAGCTGCTGTTTTACCTCGCGCAAGGTTTTAGCTTGCTCGTTGCGCGTTAATTTGTCCGATTTCGTCAGCAGCACATGCATCGGCTTATTGGTCGGTCGATACCAGTTCAAAAGCTCGGTATCGAGATCGCGCATCGGATGGCGCGAATCCATGATAATAACCAAACCTTTCAGCGCTTTCCGCGTCGAGACGTACGCTGCCAGCAATTCTGTCCAATGCGCTTTCACCGCCGGTGGCACCTTGGCGTAGCCGTAGCCCGGCAAATCAACCAGGGTGCGGCCTTGGGTAATGGTGAAAAAATTAATGAGCTGCGTGCGGCCCGGTGTTTTGGATACAAACGCGAGCCGTTTGTGATTGGCAAGTGTGTTGATTGCGCTTGACTTGCCAGAGTTGGAGCGGCCGACAAAAGCCACCTCAACGCCTAAATCAAGCGGTAATTGCTCCAGATCATGTGCGGAAGCAACATAAGTTGCACCATCGAATATGCCCACGGTTTCCTCTTCTGCCTCGATAGGCTAAAATTCAATTTTGCAGGTAAAACAAATAAAGGTTAGTAATGAAAAAGATTTTGGCGACGATTATTTTTGTAGCAACTTATATTGCAGGCAGTACCATCGCGATGGCAAACGAGCCTGTAGCCAAGGCCGACGCCACCCCTGAACCCACCAAAGCAGAAGTATTGGCACGCGGACAACAAATCTCCGGTGCGGTGTGTGTGGCCTGTCACGGTCTGGATGGCATGAGCCCTATCCCCAATAATCCCAATATCGCCGGAATGCCTCCGCAGTATATCGCCAAGCAGCTTCAGCATTTCAAAGAAGGCAGTCGTAAAAACGCCATCATGGCCGGGATGTCGGCTGGTTTGTCGCCTGCGGATATGAAGGCCTTGGGCGAATATTATTTTGCGCAACGCCCGAAATACAACGCCGTTGCACGCGATAAAGACTTGGCCGAAAAAGGCCAAAAAATCTATCGCGCGGGTATTGCCGAAGCCAAAGTGCCCGCCTGTGCAGGGTGTCATGGCGGCGCGGGCGCGGGTATTCCCGCCATTTATCCCCGTCTGGCGGGTCAGTGGCCTGAATACAGTCTTGCGCAACTAAAAGCGTATGCCTCCGGTGAACGCAAACATCCGATGATGAGTACGATTACGACACGCATGCGCGATAACGACATCCTGGCGGTATCGGAATATTTGGCGGGAATGCGTCCGCAGTAACGCAGTAACAACAACGCAAAAAAACGCCGCGTCAGATCTCTGCGCGGCGTTTTTTGTTACCCAATTTTCCAGAAAGCTATTCAGGTTCAAAAAACCGCGCCTGGTTTCGACCACCATGCTTCGCCTTGTAAAGTGCTGCATCCGCACGCTGCATCAAGACCACCCGGTCGCGGCCATCCTTTGGAAAAAAGCTGACGCCAATGCTGAGCGTGACGCCGGTCGTTTTACCCAGGATTTGATACGGTGTCGCAATCGCGTCAATCAGCTTTGAAGCCACCCGCTGCGCAGTTTGCTCGTCGGATACTTGCGGAAGAACCACGAGAAACTCATCTCCCCCCAAGCGCGCAAGATAATCAGACTCACGTATTGCCAAGGTCATGCGGGTTGAGGCTTGCTTGAGCAGTTCATCACCTGCCTGATGGCCCAGGTTGTCGTTCACCGCCTTGAAACCATCCAGATCGAGCAACATCAGGGTAAAGCCACCCAGCGCAGCGGTGGATTCGTCGGCCAGGCGTGTTTCAATAAAATCCGTCACTGCAGGGCGATTGAACAGGCCCGTCAGCGCGTCGTGGGTGGCTAGATGTGTCATCGTGGCTTGATCATCGCGTTGCTTCCGATTGAGGCGTTTTAAAGTAGCGAACAAATAAATTAAGATAACCGCAGCAGACAAAATCAATACCAAAATCAGGCGGCGAACTTTTTTGCCAAATGCCGCCTGATCGGCTTCAATTTTGTCGAGACTCTTGCGAACTTCAACCAGCATACGATATGTGAGGTTATGCAGGCGATTGAATTCGGGCTCATCGGCACGCGCGCGGATTTGCGCCTGAGCAGCCGCAAACCCCGAATTCCGCCGGATATCAACTAACTCCTTTTCCTGGGCAATAACCGCATTGACTGCCATCTTAAGCTCATCAAATTTGGCTGCCAATACCGCGTTTGTGCTCTGATTCTCATTTAAATACTTTAGTTCGGATTCGGTCTCCGAAACGCCCTCGCGATAGCGCAAAAGGTTTTTCTCGTCGCCGGTAATGGCAAAATTTTGCTGCCCTACGTTAATGGCGAGCGACTGAAAGCGAATCGCTTCAAGGCTGGAAACCAGTCGCTGCGTGCGTAGAGCACGCTCGTTCTCAGTAATCAGATTTTCGCTGGAGAACGTAGCGACCAGCGAAACTGCGCCAATCGCGACGACAGCAAAAATCAGCGCGGCAAGTGCAACATTATCGATGGTGATCTTCATGCTTAAAGTGTCTTGAATACCTCGCGTGCTGCCGTGGTGGTTGCTTCAATATCGCTTGCGTTGTGCATGGCCGATACAAATCCCGCTTCAAACGCAGAGGGAGCCAGGTAAATGCCTCTTGCCAGCATGCCGTGAAAATACTTATTAAAACGTTCACGGTCTGCTTCCATTACTTCAGCATAGTTAGTCGGTAATTTTTCGCGAAAATATAATCCGAACATACCGCCCAGACTTGCGCCGGACATGGGGATGCCCGCTGCATGAGCGGCACTCCTGACGCCTTCGACCATCTGCGATGTACTCGCGGCGAGCGCTTCGAAAAAACCCGGTTTCGCAACCAACTCCAGCGTCTTCAAACCTGCGGCGACCGCCACTGGATTGCCCGACAATGTACCCGCCTGGTATACGCCACCCAGCGGTGCCAAATGCGCCATGATGTCGCGCCGCCCACCGAACGCGCCGACTGGCATGCCACCCCCGATCACTTTGCCCAGCGTGGTTAGATCAGGCGTGATGCCGTAATGTCCCTGTGCACCGTGCAGTCCGACCCTGAAGCCGGTCATGACCTCATCAAAAATCAGCACCACGCCGTGCCGGGTGCAAAGCGCACGCAAACTGTTCATATAATCAACCGAGGGCATCACAAAATTCATGTTGCCGGCAATTGGTTCGATAATGACGCAGGCAAGTTCATCACCAATTGTCGCGAAGGTTTTTTCCAACTCGTCCAATTCGTTATATGAAAGCACCAGTGTATTTGCCACCACATCGGCTGGCACGCCTGCTGAGCTGGGATGGCCGAATGTCAACGCGCCAGAACCTGCTTTGACCAGCAATGCGTCACCATGGCCGTGATAGCAGCCTTCGAATTTCATAATTTTGGTCCGACCCGTAAAGCCGCGCGCCAGGCGAATCGCACTCATCGTGGCTTCGGTGCCCGAGCTCGTCAAGCGCACTTGTTCAATCGACGGCAGCAACTCAACCAACCGTTCAGCCAGTTCCAGCTCGGCTTCGGTGGGTGCGCCAAAGCTCATGCCTTTGACAGCGCGTTCTTGTACGGCTTTGACGACTTCCGGATGCGCGTGGCCCAGAATGGCTGGCCCCCACGAGCCGATGTAATCAATAAATTTATTGCCATCCACATCCCATAAATACGCGCCCTTGGCCTCGCGAAAAAAAATCGGTGTGCCGCCGACAGCGCGAAAGGCGCGCACCGGTGAGTTCACGCCACCGGGGATTACGCGTTGAGATTTATCAAAAAGTTTTTTACTTTGCTCGTACATGGTGTTTAATTTTTCTCTGGAAATAATTTTTGAAAAGCGATGGCCTGCGCGGTGATATCAGGCGCATTGAAGAGATCAGAAATAACGGCCACAGCATCGGCTCCTGCATTGATTAATTGTGGCGCATTTTTGAGCGAAATGCCGCCAATGGCGATCACCGGAACACGAAATCTTTTCTTCGCCTCAATGATTAAAGCCAACTCGGCACGCACCGCATGTGGCTTGATCTGCGAGGGGAAAAAAGCACCGAAGGCGATGTAATCAACACCTGCCGCGACGGCTGCCTCGGCCAATGCCATTTGGTTATAGCAAGAAACGCCAATTATTTTGTGCGGCCCGAGCAATTGCCGCGCCTTGGCCACACCCATATCTTCACGGCCAAGATGCACGCCTGCCGCATCGATTTTTTTCGCAAGTTCTGCGTTGTCGTTAATGATGAGCGAAGCATTTTGCGATACACAAATTGCATTCAGCTCGAACGCTTGCGCCACCTGAATATGCGTGGCTATATTTTTTTGCCGATATTGAACCAGTTTTGTAGCACCCGCCAAAGCAGCCATGACTATTGCCTTGAGTGTTGCGGTGTCCGCGCCATCCGGGGTGATGGCATAAAGTCCGCGTATTACCGCGCGTGTAGTCGCGTTTGTGGCCACGGTTGTATTTATCGCAGCCAAAGGGTTGCCGCAGTCCATTGCCATGTCTTAATCGACTTTTCAGTGCTTGGCACCGTGAGGATCGGGCGCTTGCGATGATTCGCGAGATGCTGCAGTTTCAACTTCTTCGTCATCATCTTCGTCATCGCGTGCCCAAAATAGTCGATCAGGCACGAACTGTCCCATACCGGGCCGGAAGCCAAATTTCAGCGATTGCCACGTATACTCCTGCGCTTCACGAACCGCGTCAGAAATATCCAGGCCACGCGCCATGGTGGCGGCGATGGCTGAGGCAAGTGTGCATCCCGAGCCATGATAGCTGCCCGGCAGCCGCTTCCAGGTGTCGCTGCGCACAATGCCTTTTTCGTGGAATAAAGTATTGATGACGTCCGCAGTGGATTCGTGGGTGCCTGTGACCAGCACATATTCGGCACCGAGCGCGATCAGCCGTTGCGCCAATATTTCGAGCGACACGTTTTCTTCATCGTCTTCCAATCCCAGACGTTTCAGTTCAATTGAATTGGGCGTAATGATCGTGCACTGCGGAATGAGCATTTCGCGAATCGCCTGAATATTTTCATCATTGGCAAATTCATCCCCACGGGCTGAAGCAAAAACAGGATCCAAAATTAATGGAATTTCGGGATAGTCCGAGACTATTTCGGCAATTACCGCAATATTCTCCAAACTGCCCATTACACCGATCTTGAATGCGGCAATCGGGATATCCTCAAGGATGGCGCGCGCCTGGTCCGCTACCCAATCCGAGTCAACGGGTGAAATATCTTCCACGCCGCTGGTGTCCTGTACCGTAATCGCGGTGATAACCGATATGGGATGACAGCCCATGCTGGCTAAAGTCAAGATATCGGCTTGAACACCCGCGCCACCGGAAGGGTCGGTTGCGGCGAAGGTGAGCACGGCGGGCGGGGCTTTGTGTGGGTCGGTCATGAATTAAGACGAGAGCATAGGTAAAAATACGAACAACACGGATAAAAACGAGTGGACTGGAGGGCGCTGCAAGTTACAATTTACAATTAACTCAGTTATTTTGGAGCGCTGATGCGATTGCAATATTGTATATGCATCGCCTCAAGCACAGCGAAAATGACTACCTCAATAACTACAACTGCCTGAAACAGGACGATGAAAAATGATTCAATCGACAGAAACTGCTGAAGCTAGCGCAAAACCGGGCAAGACCTGGATGTGTCTCGTCTGTGGCTGGATTTATGATGAGGCCGTCGGCTCGTCCGACGATGATCTTGCACCAGGCACGCGGTGGGAGGATGTGCCCATTAGCTGGAGTTGCCCCGAATGCGGTGCACGTAAAGAAGATTTTGAAATGGTTGAGATCTAGCAACCAGTCGGAAGCTCAAAACCCGGCTGTTAATGACTTTGCTTTTAATGCTTGGATACCGCTTGACTACCGCTTTAAGACAAAATAAATATAAATTTTGTGAAATCGGTTGATGTTTGTGCGCTTTCCTATTGTTTTGAAAGAAAAAACGCGTTACTGTAATAGCAATTAATTTGTAAAGCCGATGCATAGTTTCTATGCGCTCAATCATTTTTAGTAGTGCCAAAGAACTTCCGAACGACAGAATCGTGACGAGAATAAGTAACGGCTCTAAAAAATAGGGAATAGGTGTGGTTGAAACAAAGGCGTTATCAGGTGTGAGAGTGATGGTGATTGACGATTCAAACACGATCCGTCGATCAGCCGAAATTTTTCTCATGCAAGCGGGTTGCCAAGTGATTTTGGCTGAGAACGGCTTTGATGCTCTCGCCAAGATTGCAGATCACCAACCTGATTTGATCTTTGTGGATATTATGATGCCGCGCCTGGACGGGTACCAAACTTGTGCGCTTATAAAGAAAAATGGCAAACACCGATTAACGCCAGTCATCATGTTATCCAGCAAAGACTCTCTTTTTGACCGGGCGCGCGGTCGAATGGTAGGGTCGGATGAATATTTGACGAAACCGTTTTCGAAGGACAGTTTGCTGAAAACAGTGGAGTCACACTTGGCGAGCAAAAGAGCGGCAGAGCAAGCGAGCTCTACATAAGTTAAGTCGCTCATACCGTCAAATTTCATCGCAGTGTAGTGGTTGATCGGTTGGTTCTTCGCTTGCAAATGGACGTGATTGTGTTTTGAGAAGTTGTGCAAGCCAGACCGCATTAACATTTGATTCACAGAGAATATTGGAGCAAAACATGGCAGTAAAAAAAATCCTGATCATTGATGACTCTCCAACAGAGCGGGCATTTCTTGACGCGTTGTTGGTAAAGGCAGGTTATTCAACCGTGCTCGCAACTAGCGGAGAAGAAGGCGTAGAGAAAGCCAAGTCCGAGCTCCCTGACTTAATTCTAATGGACGTGGTGATGCCGGGCCTAAACGGTTTTCAGGCGACTCGCGCGATCTCTCGCGAAGAGACAACTAAAAATATTCCGGTATTCATCTGTACCACCAAAGATCAGGAAACCGACAAAATTTGGGGGATGCGCCAAGGTGCAAAAGACTATCTTGTCAAGCCGGTAAGTGGCGATGAGTTAATCGCAAAAATTAAAGCTCTGGGCTAGGGTAAAAAATATGGCTCGCAAAACCAGCCTACGAGAGTTCCAGCAAAAGTTCGCAGAGCGGCTTCGCGATTTGTCGTCGCGTAAAACGGTCGCATCCAAACTGGGATTTCAAGTCGGCTCGGATAACTGGCTGGTGAGCCTCTCAGACGTGTCTGAGGTGATCCCAGTCCCCAATTTTTTTGAAGTGCCACTAACCGAGGCGTGGTTTCGCGGCGTCTCAAACGTGCGCGGCAAGCTTTACAGCACCATTGATTTCGCTGCATTTCAGGGAGGCGAGACTATTAATGCAGGTTCAGAGCGACGTGTAGTGCTGATACACGAAAAAATCATTGAAGGGTCCGGCTTATTGGTCAGCAGGATGCTCGGTCTGCGTAACCCCGAAACTTTCACCGAAGATGGCGTGCATGACACGTCAAAACCCTGGATAAAAGCGCGATTTCGTGATCAGAACAGTGCTGCCTGGCTTGAGCTTGATCTTGAAGCGCTTGCACGTGAAACACGTTTTCTTGAAGTTGGTCTCATTGGCGCATTAGCGACCGCATAGCGGCGCATTGAAAAAGCAACTAGAAACTAGTACTGGAGAAGTCCCATGGCGTTTAAATTACCTATTCCCGGCGGTCCTAAAAAAGACGAAAAATCCGTCGATAAGACTGGCGTTTCGTTAAAGCCTGAAACAAAAGCGATCGACCCATTATCGCCGCTGGCAAAATCACCGCCAGGCAAACCAAATCTAAAGCCAGCGGCCAAATCGGGTAGCGGGCTCAATTTTTTTGGCTTTGGCAAACCGAAAGCGATTGCGCCGAAAAAGGCATTAGGCCCAGTCACGACTGCGCAAACGACATCACAAACGACACAGCAGGGGCCCGCCACCAATTCGGGATTTAGTTCTACGGCCAATAAGACGCAAAAAATTGCTGCTGCCGTTGCAGCAACAAAAGTAACCAAGCCGAAAAAAGTAAGCAAAGGCGTATTCAAGCTACCAATAGTCGGCGACAAGCCGCTGGTAAGCCAACTAATTATTTTGCTGGTAATCGCCGGTATCTTTGTGCTTGCAGCTATTGCCGCAACAATTTGGTACCAGATCAAAAAAGACCATGCGTCAACTTACACCAACATTACCTCGCAGTTGCAGTTCCATACCCAGCGGCTGGCAAAGTCTGGCGGGCTGGCAGCGCGTGGTGATGCGGTTTCCTTCCCGCAACTCCAGGATAGCCGCGATGAATTTCAGCGTTATCTGGATGCATTGAATAATGGCGGTGAAGCGTTTTCGACACAGGTGCCGTCTGCTCGCGTTTCTGAAGAGCTCACTTCCCGCCTTGAAGAATTGACGAAACGATTTTCGGATTCATCGAATGCTGCGACCTCAATTCTCGCCGCAAAGACTGACTTGACCGACTTGTCACGCAACATCGCACAAGTGCGTTCAGGTGCAGAAGAACTTGCCGCCCTTTCCCAAGATTTGACGGGACTTATGCAGCAATCGGGCGCATCACCCGCGCAAATTTTGAAAGTTAATCGGCTGACATTTTATGCAGAGCGCCTGGGTCGCGGATCGGCTGAAATTTTAGGTTCCGACATTATTGATCCTGAAGTGCCTTTCCTGATGGGTAAAGATACCAATGATTTCCGTGAGTTGATTAAAGCGCTGGAATCGGGCTCGGATGCGCTTGGTATTACCGCATTGCGTGATGGCGACACCAAGGCTCGCGTTGCCAAACTGCGCGAACAATTTGCCTCGTTCGAACAAAACATACAGCCAATTCTCGGCAATGTGCAAAAGCTCGTTTCCGCCCGCCAATCGGGCCGCGCGCTGCAACAGGGTTCTGAGCAGCTTTTGTCTAATGTTGAGCAAATGCAGCAGGCGCTGGCGGTCGAAAAAAATAACTTCCCGTTATTGTTGGCGCTGTTGTTCGGTTTGCTTGCGCTTGCCACACTCGCGCTGCTGGCTGTGGTGTTTCTGGGTGATGCACGCCGCCGCGCAGCTGAGTCAGAAGCGGAAAACAAGCGAAACCAGGAAGCTATTTTGCGCCTGCTTAACGAGATGGGTGACTTGGCCGACGGCGACTTAACGATTCGCGCGAAAGTGACCGAAGACATCACGGGCGCAATCGCGGATTCGATGAACTACACCATTGATGAGTTGCGTACACTGGTAACAGGTGTAAACAACGCGTCAAACTCGGTATCGGTGCGCTCACAACAGGCGCAAGCGGTGTCAGTTCAGTTACTGGATGCCGCCGAAAAGCAATCGAAGGAAATTCAGAATACGACGCAGGATGTGTTACGCGTGGCCGAAACCTTGACGCTGGTGTCTGCATCAGCTGAAGAATCCTCTCAGGTGGCTATGCGCTCGCTCGCGGCGGCGGATAAAGGTCGCATGGCAGTGCAAAACTCCATCACGGGTATGAACGACATCCGCGAACAAATCCAGGAAACATCCAAGCGGATTAAACGACTCGGTGAGAGTTCGCAGGAGATTGGTGAAATCGTGGAATTGATTTCCGACATTACTGAACAGACGAACGTACTGGCGCTTAACGCTGCGATCCAGGCGGCATCGGCTGGTGAAGCAGGCCGAGGCTTTTCAGTGGTTGCGGAAGAGGTGCAACGACTGGCTGAGCGTTCCGGCGAAGCAACCAAGCAGATTGGTGCAATTGTAAAAACCATTCAGGCCGATACACAAGATGCGGTGGCCGCCATGGAGAAATCAACGACGGGTGTGGTTGAAGGAGCGAAACTATCTGACGCCGCAGGACAGGCATTGAGTGAGATCGACTCGGTGACAAAAAACCTCGCCGGTCTTATTCAGAAAATTTCAGATGACGCGCAAACACAGGCAACTTCTGCCAACAAGGTGGCGCGCAACATGCAGGATATTCTTGAAATCAATCGTCAAACTTCAGTGGGTACTCAACAGACCGCAACATCCATTAAAGATTTGGCAGATGTGGCATCCGATTTGAAGGCATCCGTTTCAGGTTTCAAACTATAAAGGCTCAAGTATTCGCGTCGTGCTGCATTCGGTTTTTTAATCTGCATGCAACACACGCGACTTATCTGCGCCAGATATGCGTACCAAATAATTTTGCACCGAAACTTCGGCCAATTGATCAGTTCAGACTCTAGACCCAACTACAATGTCCTCTAACCCAAAAGCCACCTTTGATGTTGGCCCACTCTCATGGGTCAAAACCGAGATTGAGCATTCGCTGTCCGAGGCCCGCTCGCATCTTGACGTGCTCACGGCTGAGCCTGGAGACGTGAAGTCGATCAAATATATCGCAACCCATTTGCACCAGGTCACGGGTGCACTATCGATGGTAGCGCTGGGTGCCGCCACCCGATTCAATGAAGAGATTGAAAAGCTGGTTGCCACATTTGAAAACCCGGATGCGCGCGGCGAAGCTGCCTCACGTATTGCCGCCGTCAAAAGCGCAACGGCCAGTTTGTCTGCTTATCTTGATAACCTCATGGCGGGCGAGGCAGATCAGCCCATGATGCTGGCTGCCGCCTATCTGGCGGTAAACAAAGCGCGTGGTGCCACTGATGCCGCCGAGAGTGATTTGTTTTCGCCCGATTTGTCAGTGGCGATCCCGATGCCTGAAGACACCATCGCACTACCGAAGTCGGATGCAATGGTTGCGGCAATCAAGCATCGCCGCAGCATGTATCAAACGGGATTGTTAAAACTGCTTCGCGACAAGGATTTGTCGGGCGGAGCACGGGAAATGCGCAATGCTACATTGGCTATCGAAGCGCTTCAGGTGACGTCGCCGACCCGCTCATTTTGGTATACCGCAAGTGGCTTTTTTGATGCAATCGCGAGTAACCCTGCTGACGCAGGAGCGCTCGCCGTGCAGCTTTTCGGCAAGATTGATCAACAGATCAAGCTGCTGATTGAAGGCGTACAAAAAGTTCCAGAAAAATTGTTCCGCGATTTGCTGCTGGTGATTGGCAAATCAAAAGTGCAAACGGAACGACTGAAAAAAATTAGAGAGCTGTATCGATTGGATGAGCTGCTCGCGCTGCCCGATTCGAATCGGGACACTGCGGCTGATGATCAGCTCAAAACTGTTCTTCGCGGCATGCGTGAGCGACTACAGGTCATAAAAGATCACTGGCTTAAATTCACGACCGGCAATCGGCCTGCTCTGGAGCCGTTCAGTATCGACAGCGAGGCGCTTGCGCTGGAATCAACACAACAGCCCAATAAAGACCTTACGCAACTATTGCAAATTATCGCGACTGCTGGAGCGCACTTGCGAAAGTCGGCAACCGCATTGACCGAATCGCAAGGCCTGGAAGTGGCCACGGCACTGTTGTTTGCTGAATCGTCGCTTGAAAATTATTTCCGCTTGTCAGCCGATTTTGCGCCGCAAGTGGCAAGCGTTACGGTACGGGTGAAAGGCGCATTGGCAGGAACAATGCTCCCGGCACTTGATCCTTCCGCCAACCCGCTCATGGATGACATCACCAAACGCGCGCAAGAGCGAATGTTGATATTCCAGGTTGGGCAAGAGGTGCAAGTCAATCTCACCACCATCGAGACGGCGCTGGATAATTACTTCCGCGATCCGAGCCGCACAGGCGAGCTTTCACCGCTGTTGCCGCTGTTTTCGCAAATTCAGGGTGCATTGTCGATTCTCGAACTCGACGAGGCGGCTGGTCTCAACCAAGTTCTGCGAGAGCGCGTCTCACAATTTGCATCAGGTGCCATGCGTGGTGTTGGCGATGATGCAGAAAGCCTCGCGGAAGGTATTTCCGCGCTCGGTCTTTATGTGACTGCGCTTCAACAGGGTGCTACCGATCCTCGAACGATACTGTTGCCCGCGCTAATTCGTTTTGGTCTCGCCACGAAACCCGTTGAGGCTGAACAAAGCATGCTCAAGTCACCCGTTACCGCAGGTGATGTGGACGTTGCCAAGCAGAAAGTTCAAGCCTTGTATGAAGACTGGAAACACCAGCCTGAGGCCACCACGACCCGTGACCAGCTGCGAGATGCGGTTAAAGAATTGAAGCAGGAAGCTGAACTGATTGCAGATACGAAATCCGCCAAGTCCAGCGAAGAAGCGCTTAAAGCAATTAATGCCACATTTGATCCGATGAAAGTCGGGATGAGCGAAGCGCTGCACGATATTGCCCCGCAAAAACCAGCCGCAACACCTGCCCAGCAAACTGTGCAATTAATTAATGCGCCATCGTCAGAAGTTGACCAGGAGTTGCTGGAGATTTTTTTAGAAGAGGCAAGCGAAGTTGTAGAAACGATTCGCGAAAATCTTGATGTAATACGTTTTAACCCGCATGAGCGGGAATCGCTGACCACAATCCGTCGCGGCTATCACACACTGAAGGGTTCGGGCCGCATGGTCGGGCTGAACGATCTGGGTGAAGTGGCGTGGAATTGCGAGCAGGCATTGAACAAGTGGTTAAAAGACGAAAGGCCCGCGTCGCCAAGCCTCATGCTTTTTATCGACTACACCTCGAAAACATTCGGTGAGTGGGTAGGGCAATTGCAACAATCAGGCCTGGCCAAGATTGATGGCGCAGAAATTGCGCGCATGGCTGATTTAATCAAGAACGATAAAGAAGTTCAGTTGCCGCAAGTGCAGCAAGCTCAAGTTGATCAGGTCGTAACATCGTTGGTTGCTGATCCAGTTGCACCAATTATTGCTGAGCGCAGTCTGGCAGACTTTGATTTGCCATCGCTTGACTTGAGTGCAACTGCAGAAGCTGCGCCAGATGACAAGATTGAGTCCGTCGCTCCAGTGGCCGCAGCGCTTGCCGACGATCTCGTGCTGGGTGATCATCTAACGCCACCACCATTACCAGCATCGATTGATCAACCCGAAGAAATTATTGCTGTAGATGACAGCCTGGCACTCACGCCTGTCAGCCCTCCGGAAATTCACATCGGCTCGGTATCCATCCCGGCACCTTTCTTCGAGATTTATATCGAAGAAGCCAAAATGCATATTGCAACACTCGAGAACGAAATGTTTTTACTTGAGTCGAATGCATTGCGTCCGGTTTCGCACGAGTTTATGCGCGCTGCCCACACGCTCACCAGTTCGTCACGCACGACGGGCTTTATGATGATTGCTGATGTGGCTCACGCACTCGAAAAATGGCTGCAAGATGCCATCGATGTTCCACCATCCTGGACTCCGCGTCGTCTGTCGGTGACTGGTCAAAGCGTGGAAGCGTTATCAACGATGGTGCGTGGACTAATCAGCCATGATTCGCCAACGCCGCGTCCCGATCTGGAACAAGAGCTAAAAGATTTACGTACTGAATTTGCTTACGCAAGGCGCATTGGTGAAGGTACCAATACATCGAAGCCGCTGAAGATAACCCAGAAATTGCTGGTTATCCCGGAAATTGAAAATTCGTTGCCCGCCGTACCGCCACCGCTCCCGGTCGCGCCGTTGCATGTCGACAACAATGTGGGTAACAAGCGTGTCGCCAACGATTATTCAGATGACTTTGATTTCTTTGATGAGCCATCTGTAGTATCTGAGCCAACTGTTGCGGCAGATTTAGTCGCAGCAAAAGCGGCAGCAGATGCTACAGAAGCGGCGAAAGTTGAAGCTGCCCGAGTTGAAACTGAGAAAATTGAGGCTGAAAAAGCCGAAGCCGCCAGAATCGAAGCGGCCAGAGTTGAAGCCGCGAGGATTGAGGCTGAGAAAGTCGAAGCCACCAGAATTGAAGCTGCAAAGGTCGAGGCTGCAAGAATTGAAGCCGAGAAAATTGAAGCCACCAGAATTGAGACAGCTAAAGTTGAAGCGGCCAAAGTGGAAGCGGCCAAAGCCGAAGCTGCGAAGGTTGGAGCGGCAAGGGTCGAAGCTGAGAAAAATGAAGCGGCGAGAATTGAGGCGGCGAGAGTCGAGGCGGCGAGAGTTGAAGCGGCTAAAGCCGGAGCGGCCAAAGTCACAGCACAAGCATCAGCCACTAGTGTGCTGCCGATTACTGATTCAGTTATTGCCGCTACATCAACCCAGCAATTTGAATCAGGTCGTGACCGACGCACGGTGCAGGATGATATTGATCCGGATTTGTTGCCGATCTTCCTCGAAGAGGCACAGGAAATTGTGCCGCAAGTTGGTGACGCGTTGCGTCGCTGGCGTGCTGCGCCAGTGAACCATGCGCCTGTTACCGAGCTTGCGCGCCACCTGCATACGCTCAAAGGTTCAGCGCGTATGGCAGGCCTAATGCGCCTGGGTGAGCTTGCGCACGTGATGGAAACTGACATTATCGAAATGGAGCGGGAGCCAGTACCGCCCACGGCCAAGTTCGACAAGATTGATGAAGGTTTGGATCGTTTCAATTCCGCGCTGGATCGTATTGCCAAAGGTGAGCTCGCGGCACCCATTGAAATTCCCGTCGCGGTTCATGTTTCTGAACAGTTGCCCGCGCCGATGGCGAAAATGGCGGCGGCGCGTGCCGAAATCGTGGCTGAAGGCGAAAAACTTGAAGGGCGCGAGCGTCAGGCATTAATGCGTGTAAATGCCGACATGATTGACCGCTTCGTAAATGAGGCCGGCGAGCTGGCGATTGCGCGTTCGCGAATTGACCTGGAAATGATCGCGTTCAAACGCGCGTTAATCGAGCTCTCCGAAAACGTGGGCCGCATGAAAGTGCAGCTTCGTGAAATTGAAATTCAGGCGGAAACGCAGATTCAGTCGCGCACCAAGGAGCAACAAGAGTTGGGCGCTGAATTTGATCCGCTGGAATTTGACCGTTTTTCGCGCATGCAGGAGATCACACGATTCCTGGCGGAAAGCCTGAATGACGTGGTAACGCTGCAACAATCCCTGAATTCAAACATCGATGAAACCGAAGCAGCATTGCTGCAACAGGCTCGTTTGAATCGAGATCTGCAACAGGGCTTGATGGGCGTGCGTCTGGTGCCGCTGGGTAATTTGCAGGATCGTTTTTATCGACTGGTGCGGCAGACCGCAAAAGAGCTGGATAAAAAAGCCAACCTAGAATTTCGTGGTGTCCGCGTAGAGATTGACCGTTCGGTGCTCGAAAAAATCACGGGGCCGTTTGAACATTTATTGCGCAACGCGGTTTCGCATGGACTGGAAATGCCGCATGAGCGCGCCGCCAAAGGCAAATCGGAAATCGGTGAAATTACCATCGATGCGCGTCAGGCCGGTAATGAAATTATGTTGACGCTATCTGACGATGGCGGTGGTTTGAATTTCGAACGGATTCGCGAAAAAGCCATTCAGCAAGGTCTGCTTGCCGCGAATGATGAGGTGAGCGATGCGCAGCTTACCCAATATATTTTCATGGCGGGATTCTCCACCGCGAATGAAGTCACGCAAATCTCCGGTCGCGGTGTTGGCATGGACGTGGTTCGCAGCGAGATCGTATCGCTCGGCGGGCGTATTGACATCAGCTCCACACCAGGCCGTGGCACATCCTTCACCATCGCACTACCGCTGACACTCGCGGTGACGCAAGCAGTGATGGTGGTGGTGAACGATACGACCTACGCGATTCCGTCCGTCATGATCGAGCAGGTTCAGGAATACAAAGGCAAGCGTTACGAACCGTTGCTTGAGTTGAACGAAATTGATTGGAAAGGCAATAAATATCCGTTGCGCTCGATGGAAGCCATGTTGGGTGGCAAGCCCACGATTTCCGCGCAGCGAAAAGCCTCCGTAATCCTCGCCAAGAGTGGTCAGCAACGCGCGGCCGTACAGGTCGATGAAATTATCGGCAATCGCGAGATTGTGGTGAAAAACATTGGTCCACAACTCGCGCGCTTGGTAGGTGTGGCAGGTGCGACGGTGATGGGATCAGGCCAGGTTATTTTGATCCTGAATCCCGTGCAGCTTGTATTCCGCGAAGCGGCAACGGTGAAAGTTGAAAAAGCGGTGAGCGGCCTAGCGGGTGACACCCAGGCCCTCGAAAAATCAGCATCAGCAATGGCTGGTGTGTTGGTTATATCAGATACAGCGCCGGTCGTTGAAGCAGAACTCATGAAGGGCGCATCCCTTGCCGAAACCATTGCCGCCAATATGTTCGACGAAGGTGGCTTCATTAAGGAAGATGTGCCAACACTTGCGCGGACTATTCCGCTGGTGATGGTGGTGGATGATTCATTGACCGTGCGCAAAATTACCAGCCGCATGCTGATCCGCGAAGGCTTTGAAGTCGCGACCGCTAAAGACGGCGTGGACGGCCTACAGCAATTGCAGGATATTCAGCCTGACATTATTCTGCTCGATATCGAAATGCCGCGCATGGATGGATTTGAATTTGCTCGCAACGTGCGCGCCGATGCAAAGGCGCGTGATATTCCGATCATCATGATTACCTCACGTACAGCGGATAAACACCGCAACCGCGCGATGGAATTGGGCGTGAATGAATACATGGGCAAGCCCTATCAGGAAGAACAGTTGCTCGCGATGATCCGTTCGTTCACCAAACACATCACGGCAGAGAAATTGAATTAAGCGAATTAAAACGCGATAAACATCACAATAAAAAACCGGCAGAGGCCGGTTTTTTATTGTGCAATTTTGTCATCAGCTTACGTTGTCGACCAGCTCACCAAGCCCAGATACGACGTTGCTAAAACAACTATTCCAAACACGATTCGATACCACGCAAAGATCGTAAAATCATGCGTGCTCACATAACGAATCAACCAGCGCACCACAATAAATGCGCTCAAAAACGCCGCCACGAAGCCGACGCCAAACATGGGCAGGTCAGCCGCTGAAAGAAGGGCGCGATCCTTCCACAGCGAATAAACAGTTGCTGCAAACAGAGTGGGAATGGCCAGATAGAACGTAAATTCGGTCACGCATCGGCGTGAAAAGCCAAAGAACATGCCGCCAATAATCGTTGAGCCCGAACGTGACATGCCCGGAAACAGCGCCGCGCACTGTGCGATGCCAACTTTCAAGGCGTCCTGCCAGTTCATCTGGTCGACCGTTTCAATGCGCGGTGAAATCCCATTTGCCTCGCGACGCTTGTACCAGCGTTCGGCAAATAAAATAATAATGCCGCCAACAATAAACGCGAGTGCCACCGGAACGGGCTTGAACAATACCGCCTTGATCGCTTTGTTGAATAAAAACGCGAGTGCCGCACAAGGCAAAAATGCGATAAAAACATTGATCGCAAA
>JANXWW010000099.1 GCA_025350945.1 Burkholderiales bacterium | reverse complement strand
CTCGCGCTCAGATGTTGATGCCATCGTGCACACGCATTCCACATTCGCCACTACGCTCGCCTGCTTGGGTAAAAACATCCCCGCGTTTCATTACATGATTGCCGCCGCAGGTGGCCGCAATATCCGCTGCGCGCCTTACGCCACCTTCGGCACACAAGAATTATCCAACCATGCCATAGCCGCGCTGGATGGTCGCAACGCCTGCCTGCTAGCGCAACACGGCGCAATTGCAGTGGGCGCAACATTGGAAAAAGCACTCGCACTCGCGGTGGAAGTAGAGAGTTTGTCGCGCATGTATTGGCAGGCGCTACAGATTGGTGAGCCGCCGATTTTGGATGATGCGGAGATGACGGTGGTGATTGACAAGTTTCGGACGTATGGGCAGCAGACGAAGAGCTAGTATTGGCGGGCGTTTTGGAGCATTTTTAACTGAAGATGCGCTCTGGTGTTGCACTTTCATGAAAAAACCGATGCAAGTAATTACAAAAAAAAGCCCGACTCATGCCGGGCTTTTTTGTCTCAAATGGCGCGCTGATTGTCCGCGTACGCCGCGCAACAGCGTATCGAGAAAGCTCCGTTCATTGACGCTATCTTTTTTACTTGGCATATCAAACATCTTCTCGATAAAATTCTGCTCCTTGCTACCGCCCTGCACCCAGTCGCGGCCCTGATCGCCGTAGACGTGATCGTTGCCATCGCCACCCATGACGAAATCATTGCCGCACCCGCCTGTGATGAAGTCATCGCCCTTGCCGCCGCGCACTTCCAGATTTTTCGCTTCTGCCTCGCTGAAAGAACGCTTTTCGCCGTTGATCGTCACATCAACCGAACCATCGCGGTTGGTGTGGGTATTAACCATATCATCACCCTTGCCTGCATCAATGACCGTCTTGCCGGGCTCAGTAAATAAGCCTCGCTCTTGCGTGATCTTTGCTTCGTCCGTATTTTCTTGTCCGTTGATCATCAATGAATCGGGAGGGGAGCCCTGCTGAAATTCCGCCTATGTTCATGGTCGTCTCCTGAGAAAAATATATAAGTTAGGACGATCTTGAATTGCCATCATGGATGCAATTTATTCGTTTTAACTGCATACCCTGCAATTTTTTTCTCCCGCATCTGGGCATATCCTATATGGGGTAAACGATAGATAGGCTTGTTGATAATCCGCCGCAGCGTTGGCACCTCACTACCATCTGCAGCGCGACTATAGACTTTTGACTATGCTCGCCTACGCTGCATCGCGCCTTCGAGCGCCACAATGGCATCTACCAAATCGAGCGTCGCATCGGCCAGACGCTGCTTCACCGGCAGCTTCGCACCACGCTTGAAAACGCGGCTGTCGAGCGTGCGGGATTCATCGCGCAATATGTCGAGATTGATTTTGATGCTGAATTTTTCGAACACGGGCTCGAGTTCGAAATGACGCTTCAGCAAATCGGCTCTGGTGCGCTGATAGGCGTGTTCGCACACTTGCTTACGCGTGGCGTAGCTGAATAAATTGGTGAAAAACACTTCAGCATCATCGGATGCGGGTTCGAATAAAACCACTTCTGCATCTTTGTATTTGTTTACATATTTTTCGAGACCGACGTGCATGCGCGAATGAATCATGGTGCGGAAAGTCTGCGAGAGCACGGCGGGCAGGCCGCCATCAATCAATTTTTTGATGTGCGCGCTATTATTGCCAGCTCTTCGTTTGGCGGCGTCTGCATCAAAAGGCACCAGCGGATTTACGCACAGCACCAACTGGGCACCATCTTCCAATGCGAGCGAGGCATTGAGCGTTTTTTTCAATGCGCCATCCACAAAATAATGGCCGTCGATTTCCACCGGCGGAAATAATCCCGGCAACGCCGCACTCGCCTGCACCGCTTTTGAAATCGGCACATGATCAAATCCCGGCGCGCCAAAGGTGATGGCTTTGCCCGTATCGAGATCGACGGCGACGGAATAAAGTTTGTGTTTGAGCTTGCGGAAATCATTGGTGCGGCCAGAGTGGCTAAATGTTTCCGTCAAAAATTTTGAGATCGCTTCATTGTCAAAAATGCCTGCTGGAATCGCGCGGAACAAACTTGCGAATGCTTCAACGGGCGTCCGCTCAAACGGTCGCAGCGCATAACGCAGAAACGCCTGCCAAATGAGCGCAGGCACGCTACTCGCGCGACGAAAATATTCGCGATACGCGGGCGTTAAAAAGATTTCAGGCTTGAGTGCGCCGCTGCGCTTGCTCGATTTTTCGTTATCGATAAAGAGCCGATAAATATCAGCGGGCGTGAGCTGATTCGCGAGCCCGGCGGTAATAAAGCTGCCCGCAGAAACGCCGACATAAATATCCATGTTGTTCAGATCAAGGCCATCCAGCGCTTCGTCCAGCGCGAGCAGCACCCCGATTTCGTACATCGCGCCCAATGGACCACCGCCCGCAAGTGCTAACGCGATTTTTTTCTTCGCATGGGCACTTGTAGGGAGGGGTGCTTTGGTACGTCTGGTAGAACTCAATCGAGCCTTGTTTAACGCCGCGTCAATATGGTTCTGCTAAAACGCATTTAAGCGCGCTGAGCACAACTGTGCGATCAAGTTCTAACCGCGCGCTTGTTCAACTGGTTCAACGCTTTCTGTAAATCAGCCATACGCGTTTGTAATTCACGCACATTAGCGCTGGATGGAATGCCGAATGTGTTCAAGATTTTGGCGACACGTGTTTCGAACACATGTTCCAACTGCACCACACCTTCTTTGGCCGATGCCATCGTGGTTGCCAGAGTGCGTTCCACGTTTTGCTTAAAAGAGTTTTCCTGCTTCTTGGCAAACGCGGCGACTTCTTTCGCGGCGTCACGTGCTTTGGCTTCAGCCGCGCTTACGGTTTCGTTCTGAATTTTTTTGCCTTCGCGCACATAGGCGTTTGCTTTTTTTGCAAACGTGCCAGCGGCAACGGATGTCATTTCAGTAATGCGTTGCGCTTCTGTGGTGAGGCGGTCAACCATTTTTGCCGCTTCATTTTGAACGCGGGTTTGCAATTTCGTGGCAGCGCCGAGGCTTGCCAAATACACTTTGCGTGCACTGGAAACATTTGCGCTCAATTCAGTTTTGGTGGCTTTGGCCTTTTTTGCCAAGGGCTTTTTAGCAGGGGCTTTTTTCAGTTTCGATACGACGGTTTTTTTAGCGTTTGCAGCCATGTGAATTCTCCAATAATAAAATTTCAGGAAGCCCTCACATCACGCCAGTTTCCGGGGAAAGTGAGACTTTTCATAACCCAATATAGGGCGAGCTTTTAGAGCAAACACACTAAACAAAAATACTGGATTTTCGCTGGACGCAACCGGCATAGCACCTGTTCAAACCGATGCGTATACGATAAAATAGTAGTCACATTTCACATAGAAATTCCCTGGCACCACGATTCGGCAACCAGCCAAAAGCTGACTTATCGAATCGTCACAAAAGTGCCACGGAAACAATAATGAAAACGTCTCACCGGTTTGATAAATACCTCGGCACGCTCTGGCGCGTCCGTGATTTCCGCATGTTGTGGTTGTCGCTGACAATCACGCACTTCGGCGGGCAAATCACGTTCCTGGCGCTGCCGCTGACGGCTGCGATATTGCTGAACGCCTCACCAGTGGAGATGGGTATTTTGATGGCGGTAGAAGTATTGCCCTACACTTTGTTTGGCTTATTCACCGGCGTGCTGGTGGATCGTTCGCGCAAACTGCCGCTAATTATCATGGCCGACGTCGGGCGCGGCCTTGCGCTGCTCATGATCCCCATCGCTTCGTGGTTTAACGTACTGTCGATGCCAATTCTCTACATCGTCGGATTTCTCGTCGGTATCGGCGGCATTATTGGCTGGGCGGCATATCAGGTGTTCATGGCGGAACGCGTTGGCCGCGATCAGTTGGTGGAGGCGAATTCACGCATCGCATTGTCAGATTCTGCGGCGCAGTTGGTCGGCCCCGGTTTGGCGGGCATGATTATCCACGCGCTAACTGCGCCAATTGCGATTTTGCTTGACGCGATTTCGTTTTTTATCTCGGCCATCATGCTGCGCAGCATTACACCTGCGAGCACTGATGCGCCGAAACTACAAGGCAAATCTTTTTCTTGGCCGAGCATTTGGGACGATGCGAAAGAAGGCTTGGCGATGATTTGGCGCACGCCGATTTTGCGCTCCATCGCGTTCAGTCTGATGATGTGGAATGTATTGAAGCACGCCTATATGGCAATACTGATTTTGTTCGCGACGCGAGAGTTGCAATTATCAGCCGGCAAAATCGGCGTCCTCTTCATGATTGCAGGCCTGGGATTTTTATTGGCATCCGCCACCTGCCAGAGGCTTAACCGCCGCTATGGCATCGGGCCGATCATGTTGATCGGGCTGTCGATGAGTGGTGTGTCGTGGCTGTTGGTGGCGGCCGTGTCGGCGGAACGATTCACGATGCTGCATTTCGGCTTCGCATTATTCTTTTTCGATTTTGGCGCGATGTTATTTTTTATCAATTACCTCACCTTGCGGCAGGCCGTTACTCCCGATCATCTGCGCGGGCGGGTCACGTCAACCCTCATTTTTATTTCCGTGTCGCTCTCGCCGCTAGGCTCGCTTGCAGGTGGCATCATGGGTGAATTTTTTGGCTTGCGCGCGACCATTGCAATTGCTGGCGTGGGAGGCGTGTTGCTAGGCGTGGCATTGTTGCGATTTTCGCCATTGCAGCAAATGATGCATCTGCCCGAGACGGCGCATTTGCCACCGCCAACCGCCGAGCCTGGTGGCCCGACTGAGCTGGCGGCATAGAGTGCATAAATTCGTGCATAAATTCGCACATAAATTCGTGCATAAATTCGTACCTAAATCCAAACTCCGCTGCCATTGCGTCAAAGAGCCAGATCAAGAAACTTAACTGCGGGAATTGAAAATGGATTCAGTCAAATACATCATACCTATCGTCGCCATCGTCTTTGGCACCGCCATGCCGATCATTCTGGCGGCGCTGGTGCTGTGGTATCAATTGCGCAAGACAGCACGCGTTCATGAGTTGGCGCTACGCTTGGCGGAAAAAGGCCATCCTGTGCCACCAGAATTATTTGCGGGCACGCATACCAAACAATCCGATCTTCGTCGCGGTCTGGTGCTGATCGGTCTTGGCATTGGCCTCTCGATTTGCCTCGCGCAATTCGAAGCGCCGTGGAGCATCGGCCTGATTCCCTTGTTCATGGGCATCGGTTATTTGCTGGTATGGAAATTGGAAACGGGCAAGGCGGGTAACTAAACAGTTCACCACTTGCCTGAATCTCATGATGCCGAGTGCATCCAGTGTGCCTATATTCAGCGATAGCGATCTCATCGCGCGCGTTCAAAAAAATAATGATCGCAACGCGTTCGCCCAACTCGTGCGCCGACATCAATCGCCGCTCCGCGCGTCGATCCGCAAAATGACGAATGGGCAGATTGAGTTATCAGATGACGTGGCGCAGGAAACGTTTATTCTCGCCTGGCAGAAGATAAAATTATTTCGCTTTGAGGCAAAATTTTCAACCTGGCTTTATCGCATCGCATTCAATGTGTGGCAAAGCGAGGTTCGTAAAAAGCACGAGGTTTTACTCGATACTGAAACCATGCCCGAGCCGGAACCCGTTATGTCCGAAGCGAGTCATACCGGCATGAAACGCGATCTGGAGCGCGCCATGAATGTGCTGAATGATGCTGAACGTAATGCGATTTTGCAGTGCTACTACAATGATCTTTCGCATGACGAAGCTGCTTATGTTTTAGGCATTCCGCTCGGCACGGTGAAAACAAATATTTTGAAAGCCAAGGAAAAAATGCGCGCTGTACTGGGCGCATATGCTGATGATAAAAATAGCAAAGGAGTAGCCGCATGAATATGATTCGCGACCCATTGGACGACATACTGGAAGCGGATGCGCGTGAGCATTGCGAGCAATACATCGATGATGCCGGGTTTACGTTGCGCGTAATTGACCGCTTGTCGGCAATGCCCTCGCCGTCTCAGCTGCCGCGAGCGATGCGAATAGGCATTCCGTTTGGATTGACATTGATCGGAGCGCTGTTTGTGATACTTTTTGCGGGCGGTAAAAACTTTTTTATCGACGTCACGATGGACTTGGCCACAGAGACGATTACGCGTGATGTGGTGGCCTTGGTGTTGATTGCGATGACATGGTTTGCGATGCTGATTGCGAGCTTGGTGAACGATAAATAGAAATATAAACTCTAGCTCTAGCGCGGCTTTTGGGGCGTTTTTTGCTCCGAGATGTCTGTACTGCTTAGGGCTTACCAAAAGGGTACTTCTCGAAACGCTCGCATTGCAACCGAACTGATGCAAGTTTGATTTTTTTCTTCAGGTTGTACACACACGCCCGCACAATCGTCCGCTTAAAATATCTCGCTTAAAAGTCTATGGGTTTTTAGAAGTTCCCTCTTGAACAACACCCACAATCAAACATCACCCATGCCATTCACACAATTTATCGTACTCAATATCGGTTTTTCAATAGGCGCGTCATTACTGTTGGCGCTTGCATTTGCCAGCGTTTATCGCGGGTTGGCGCTGCCCTGGCAATCACGCGCAGCGGGCTATATGATGTTGTTTGGTCTGGCGATAACGCAAATTTTTCATGCACGATTTTTGCTGGAGATCGATCCTGAATTGGCCAGCCGCGGCTATGTGCTTGTCGTGTTTTTGCAGTCGGCTAGTTTTTATTGGCTGTTGCTGGGATTGTTGCGTCCACCGCAGCAGAAGTGGCGCGTCTGGGAGTAGGCAGTGTTGCCGTTGGCGATTATTTGCGCAGCACTAATACCATTGAATATTTCGATTCCAGGGGCGATGATTGGCGGCACAAGCGCTGCGATTCATCTCGGACAGTTGGTGTTCAAGCTGCGCGCGCAGCGGCGCTGGTTTTTGCTGGAGTTTCGCGTGCTTCTGCTGTTTGCGATCCTGGCGGTATTGATTGCGGCGGCGAGCTTTGCGGCACCGATGTTGGGCTGGCAAAATTTCGCGGCTGTTTATGCGCTGCTGATCAGCGCGAGTTTTACGCTCGTATTGTATCTGCTGCTGCGCTTTCCCGACATCACCAGCAAAACCGAAGAAGCGGTCGCAAGCACGTATGCCGTCACGACACTCAGCAGCGTGGATTGCGAAAATATCATCGCTGAAATCAAGCGCTTGTTCGATCAAGAAAAAATTTATGAAGATGAAAATTTGAGCCTGAACAAGCTGGCGGAATTGACAAAATTATCGTCGCATCAATTATCAGAACTCATCAACACGCAGTTTGAAATGGGCTTCTCGCGGCTGGTTCGGCGCTATCGTGTTGAGGCGGCCAAAAAGATGTTGATCGCTGAACCGCGTGCATCAGTTTTGTCAGTCGGATTATCGGTGGGCTTTACGTCGCAATCGAATTTTTATGTTGCTTTCAAAGAGTTCACCGGTGTCGTGCCCGGCCAATTTCGCAAGCAATCCGGCGAACTCTCACATGACGTCGCATCAATTTAACCGGAATTATTTTTCTGGAAGTTTTTAAATTGTTGATTTGATTAGCCTAAAAAAGGGTCGCAAAAATATCATCTCCGAAACGATCAAACCGGAAGCTCTGCATAAACCGCCGCGATAAATTGCACGTATCAGCAATTGGCTGAGGTTTTTAAAAAGGAGTTTCATCATGTTGCAACAAGGAGATTTTGTTATGACCAACTTTGGGTATGCGCTGTATTTGGTTATTTCTATCGCGATGACCATCTGGGTCGCACGGGTTTTATCGGAAAGCGGCGAAATGTTTTTAATCAAATGTTTCGGTCAGGATGAAGAGCTGGCGCAATCCACCAATCGCCTGCTCGTGATCGGGTTTTATCTGGTCAACATTGGCTTTATTTGTACCCGTCTCGAAGGCTGGAAGGCAGGCGCGATTGATCTGATTCCCGATGTGGGCTCACGAGTGGGGCTTGCGATTCTGGTATTAGGCGGGATGCATTTTTTTAATATGTTCATGATCGCTAAATTTGGCAGAACCGTGAGCAGCTGGGTATGGATGCGCGAGAATGATGAAAAATTGCACGTTAAACCAGCAGCACAGCCAAACCCTGCGGGCAATAACGCCAAAGTTTTATAAGTATCTGTTTATCAGCCTGTCGGACTTAAAGGGAATCGGCAGCAAAGGCGCAGCGAGTCTGCGCTTTTGATTTTGTGGAGCATCTCGCTCCCACTTACGTCCGCGCCAGCAGCGGTACTCTCACTTATTGACAGTCTGATTCGTTGGGCATAGCTTGGTAGTGGGATTTTTATCCTGATTGCAGTTTGCCGCGTTGACATCCGTGCCCTTGCCAACGACATACGCGCCCACGCGCGATGTCGCATCCGAGATCGTGCGGGTGGATTTTTTCGATGCATTCCAACCAAGGAAAAATTATGAAAAAGACATTCGTTTTGATTGCTTTGACTTCCCTGTTTTCCACATTTGCATTAGCCGATAATGGCAAGGATAACAACAACGCACTGGTAAGATTTGAAGGTGGCGTCGGTTCACAGCCGTTTGCTTCCGGTGCTGGCGGCGTGCCGATACCGAATGATGTAAAAGGCATACCACCGGGCGGGCGTCCGTGGCCGATTGCAGCACTCAGGGCGAGCGTGGGCGTGGATGGCAGCATCTCCGCTAGAGGCAAAGGCATGATTCTGGGCGGCGGCGCAAATGTTGGCCGCCCCGCCATTCCACGTCAAGTCGCGGCCACTTTATTTTGCGGCGATGTGGCATTGAATTCTGCTCCCACCGATCTGGATGCCGCTGGCAATTTCACCATCAGCGGCACGCTGTCGGCAGTGCCGCCCAACCCATGCGTCGCGCCTATCCTGCTCATCCGTAATTACGCCGCCGGTGCGCCGGGGCCATGGTTCGCAGCGGGGATTCCAAAGGTTAACGAGCGCGATGATGATTGAGCGCGCTGCATTCACGCTAGGCTAAATGAACCTCATCCCCTGGCGACGGGGGATGCAGTAGCACGCAATGGCAGCAATATCAGAATAATCTAAAAACTTTTCTACAAAAAATAGCTTGTTGATTTACAGAAGCAGCGCCGTCTCAACTATCTCCGCATACTCACCACTCAAATTCGTCAACGACATCAGATGAATTTCCTCTGCCATTCTCATTGTGCCGACAATGTCAGCCCGATCAAATGTGAACGTCGCATCTGAAACCACGACTGTCCGGAATCCCAAACTTCCCGCAGTCCGCGCGGTGGCCTCCACCGACATATTGGTGCTGACACCGACAATGACCAGGTCATTTACATCGCGAACGTGCAGCCAACGTTCGAGACCGGAGTTTGCAAATGCATCGGTAACGTTTTTCTCAATCACATGTTCTGAATTTAGCGGCAACAGCGCATCCTGAAATTCAGCACCCACTTGTCCCGGCCAGAATACGGAATGACGCGAACGAGACATGTGGCGAACGTGAACAACAGGCAACTTCAAGTGTCGCACTTGCGTCTGTGTCTACGCTGCAAAGTACGCTGCAAAGCCGCAACTTAGTTTACTGCTCACTCACCCATCCAACCAACCAAAATCACCGCATAACGCTCAGGTTGCTCGATATCAGTGTAATGTCCGCAATCCTCAAAGCGTGCAATCTTCACATGCTCAGAAGCGCATGCAAAAAAGTGGAGCATGTTTGCGCGAGTGATTTTGCGTACTTCAAATCACTGGGCAAGAGTAGTCACGCCACGCAATCCACCCACGTTTCATGTCAAGTCCTTGCACGACGTCAGCCAAACAAAAACATGCTCCACTGCAAAATGCATCACACGCCCTCTGTTGAAAAAGCGTCAGCAATGTTGTTCGCAACAGCACAATTTTGTGCCTGCCATTTGCTGCCTACCAAATCCGCACACGCGCCTTGGGCGCCAGATAAAGCTTATGTCCCGGCTGCACGTTGAAAGCCTCGTACCAAGCATCGATATTGCGCACGGTGGCGATGCGATAGTTCTCCGGCGCGTGATTGTCGTTGGCGAGATACTTTCTGAACGCAGGTTCGGTCATCTTGCTGCGCCAGCTCCGCGCGAAGCCTAAAAAGAATTGGCGATCCTGTTGCCGCACATATTCCTTATCGTTTGCCTTCGCGCCAAGTGTTGAGCGATAAGCATCAAAGGCAGCGCCAAGGCCACCCAAATCAGCGAGATTTTCGACCAGCGTGACTTTACCGTTGATCGTCATATCCGGGAGTGGTCGATAGCTTTCGACCTGCTTGACCAGCGGCTCTGTTAACGCCTCATATTGCAACATGTCTTCAGCCATCCACCAGCGGCGAAACCGGCCATCCGTCTCGTATTCCGCGCCCAGGGTATCGACCAAATGGCTTACCTCGTGACCGACAATGGCACCAATCGCGCCGTAGTTTGCGGCGTCCGAGGCGGTCGGATTAAACTTGGTCGACTGAAGCAGTGCGGCCGCGAAGTTGTACGAATTCTGCTGGAACAACAGCACCGCACCGGCCGTCTGCGGCGCGATGCTCCATTCGGTTTTATCAACCGGCTTTTCGAGTTTCGCCAAGGTATGGCGATACTGGAATTCGCCGATGCGCTGAAGATTGCCCACTGCGTCGACAGACTTAATAAGCAAGTCAGAGTAATCCGTCCATTTTTCCGGATAACCCACACCGAAATACACAGCCGTAAGCTTCGCCAGCGCTTGTGTCTTGCTGGCAGGCGACAGCCACGTCGCAGCCTCAACCCCCCGGGTGAAGGCCGCGATGACGTTAGCGGTAATGGCTGTTACTCGCGCCTTGTGTGCAGCCGGGAAATGGCGCTCGGCATAGAACCTGCCGATAGCGTCGCTCAGTACCGCCTGGGTGGCCTCAGTCGCGCGCTGCATGCGCCCACTTTGCGCCACAACAATACCTCGTAGCGCTGGTACTTGTTCGGCAAAGGCACGCGGCAGCACATCGGCATAAATATCCACGAGTCGCACGCGAAGGTAATCTTTCCACGCTGGCAAAGGCTGCGATGACATTAGCGCCGCCACACCTTTCATGGCGCTCGGTTGCCACGCGACGAAAGTCTGCTGCCTGCCCAATCCCGCCGCCGTGAAAAACAGAGGCCAATCCATGCCCGGAGCCTGCTTCGCGAAATCGGCGCGCGTCCACACATTATCAGCATTGCGTTCGTTGTTAGATACCTCGGCGCTGGCATGGCTTTGCGCGATGGCGGTTTCCAATGCCATCACCGCTTCAGCTCTTTTGGTTATCGTCGTCGTATTCATTGCAGCGTCGGCATTGAGCAAAGCCAGCACGCGACCGATGGCCGCCTGACGCTGGATTCGCTGCACTTGCATGGCAGGTTCAGCACTGATGTAATTTTCGCGATCCGCCAAGCCAAGCCCGCCCTGCACGAGGAAAGCAACATAGTCCTTCTCGCCATGAATACTCGCCTGCACGGCCAACCCCAGAATATGCGGAGAGGCGAAAACGCCGACGTTCATCGGGTCAACATCGGCACGCAATCCGGCACCGAGCAACCGCGTCAGCGATGCCTTGTCGCGAACGCGGTCAATGTGATCCAGCATCGGCTTTAATGGTGCGTTGCCCTTGGCTTCAATGGCAGACTCGTTCAAATAGGCCGACTGATAATCGGCCACTTTGCGCGCGGTCGATCCTGCGGGTGCCGTTGACGCATCATCCAGCAATTTCAAAACCTGCTGGCGTGTCAGCTCGACGATCTCATCCCGAACTGTCCAGCGTGCCTTGCCCGCCGGAATCTCCGTGGCTTTCAGCCACGCACCGTTGGCATAAGCAAAAAAATCGTCGCCCGGTTTGATACTAATATCGATACCGGATTCAATCACAGATGCAGATGACGCGCGCACGTCGCTGGTTTGCGCGTGGACTGCGAACGCCGATGCGAGCGCGGTTACCAAAAATGCTGATGCGAGAAATTCGCGTGTGCCTTTGAACGTATCTGTGAACATATTTGTGAACATATCTGTGAACGTATTTGTGAACGTATTTGT
>JANXWW010000418.1 GCA_025350945.1 Burkholderiales bacterium | reverse complement strand
GCGCCAGAAATGACGGCCAAGGTAATGAAGGACGGCGACGTGGCGTTACCTGCCGACTACAGATCGTGGCCCGTTTATCTGAGCGAAGTTCAACGACCTGACGCCAAGCAAGTTCGTGAAATTTTCATCAACACAGTCGGCACCAGAGCTACCGCCGGCAGGGCGTTTCCGGATGGCACTGTGTCGGTAATGGAGTTATATAAAGCCAAGGAAGGCGCGGATGGCGCGCTGATGAAAAATGCCGATGGCAAGTTAGTCAAAGGCGACTTGCTCAAAATTTATGTGATGGCCAAGGGTAAAGGCTGGGGAGAAACAGCACCTGCGGGACTCAAGAACGGCGATTGGGTCTATTCAAACTACTTGGCAGACGGTAAAACTGTTTCCCCCGATCCTGCGGTATCTTGTCGTGCCTGCCACCTGCCGCTGGGTGAATCCAAGGATTACGTATACCGGTATGATGAGTATTTTGAAAAGCGCAAGTCTTGATACGGACTAAATGCGGACCAAAAGCACTTGGGGTAGCCGATAGCGTTAATTTTTCCTCAGGCAGTCCTGTTTTTTTGACGGTCTAAAAATCCCCACTGCTCGTGAGCCAGAAGGGATTTTTGTTGCTGGTGCAAAATCAGTGCTGAAAGAAAGCCTATTGATTTGGCGTGAATTTGCCACATGTATTAGTCAATAAACTTTGATGGACGGTAGCAACTGGAAACATCTTGCTGCGTCTTAGCGATGCCGCAGATTATCATGCATAAATCCTGCGAAAATACAGTGAAGCGCTAAGTGTCTGCAATCGCGCCTACATTCAAACCGGGTTCGCGATGCCGATAATAGAAACGTTACGCTTCGCAATCGCTTTTTTTCCTGAGTCATCACTTAACTGGAGTTACCATGACCGTATTTGCCCAAGTCCAATTGCCTTATGCCAAAGATGCGTTGGCACCCCATATTTCGCCAGAAACAATTGATTTTCACTATGGCAAGCATCACGCGACCTATGTCACCAATTTGAACAACCTTGCCAAAGGCACCGAGTTCGAAAATTTGACGCTGGAAGAAGTGGTCAAGAAAGCGCCTGCGGGACCCATATTCAACAACGCCGCACAAATCTGGAATCATGATTTTTATTTCATGGGGTTCAAATCGCCAGCGCACGGTGGTGGCGGTAAGCCGACTGGTGCATTAGCTGCGGCGATTGATAAACAGTTTGGTTCGTTCGAGGAATTTCAAAAGCAGTTTGACGGCAAAGCAGCAGGTACGTTTGGTTCGGGCTGGGCATGGCTTTGCAAGAAGTCAGACGGCTCATTGTCGCTGGAAAGCACTAGCAACGCTGCGACACCCGTCACCATGGGTATGACCCCGCTGCTAACTTGCGACGTCTGGGAACACGCGTATTACGTCGATTACCGCAACAGCCGTCCGAATTACCTCAAAGGGTTTTGGGCTATTGTGAATTGGGATTTTGTTGCCGCAAACTTTGCAAGGTAAAGCAAAATGAGTATCGTGAAGAATGAACTGGAAACGGCCACGTTTGGTGGTGGCTGTTTTTGGTGTACGGAAGCCGTCTTCGATGAGGTGATCGGCGTCACGGATGTTGTTTCCGGGTATACCGGCGGTGAACATGCTTACCCGACTTACGATGATATTTGCACGGGCTCTACAGGCCATGCAGAGGTTATTCGTGTGACGTTTAATTGCGCTGTCATTTCATATGCCGAAGTGTTGGAAATATTTTTCGCAACCCACGATCCCACCACGTTGAACAAACAAGGCGCTGATCGGGGAACGCAATATCGCTCCGCTATTTTTGTGCATTCGCCAGAGCAGCGTTTGCTTGCTGAAAAAATGATTGCGCAATTGAACGCTGAGAAAATCTGGGGCTCGCCGATTGTGACTGAAGTGACGGATGCACCGATTTTTTATCCAGCTGAAGATTATCACCAGGAATTCTTCAAGCGCAATCCGAATCAAGGTTATTGCATGGCGGTAGTGTCGCCGAAGCTAGCAAAATTTCGCCAAAAATTTTTATCGAAGTTAAAGCGCTAGAAATTTAAGGGCCGTTCATACAATATGCGCATAAAACACGCCCATAAAACAATAAGGCCGCGTGATTGCTCACGCGGCCTTTTGCTTTTGTTGTTGCCTTCTTGTGCGCCAAGAGGGGTGGAGCCGAATTCTTTCGCCTTGCGGAACGTATTGAGGCGCGTTCCCATGACCGTTTGAAACCCTTTTTCTTAATTCAGCAGGCAATAAAATCATAAAGATTTATATTGCCGCTCCCACTTCGCTAATTTGCCTGATTGTAGCTGTCACGCCAGTGACTTGGTTCACACTTCACAACTGTTAACAATCATGCTTATTCGCCTTGCATGCTAAAATTTGATGTGTATTTCGATAAATAATTTAATAAAAACATATATTTATAGCCGTAATTTATAGCCATATGGAACCACAAGCACTGACAATTTTGCTGCTGATGACGATCATCATCCTGCTCATTGCGCTCGTCTGGATGGGCGTCAATATTGCCCGCATGAAGCGGGACGTACAAAGGCTGCCCGAGGCTTTGCAGAGCGGCCAGCAAACACAGCATCGCGCGATGCTGACCGATTTAGCCGATGGTTTGGCCAAGCAGGGAGATAGAATTTCGACCGGTCAGATCGATGCGGCGCAACGCTTGAGCGGGACGGTTAGCGGTGAGCTGGATAAAACGCGGATGTCGTTACAGACGCTGCAAGGTGAGCAGTCGAAAAACCTTGCGGCGAATCGTGAAGCGCTGATTCAACAGCTTTCGCAGCTCACGCTTGACCTCGCCAAGCGACAGGATGCATTGAAGGCCGAGATGCTGGGCGGCACACTCGAAAAGCTCGCCGAGCAGAGCCGCGCGCAGCAGGAAACACTGCAAAGCATCATGCGCAACGTGACCACACAAGTGACGCAAACAATCGAATCGCTCACCAAGGCGAACGATGCGCGTTTAAATGAAATCAGTGGCAAGGTGAATGAGCGGCTTGACGAAGGTTTCAAGAAAACCAACGAAACGTTTGTCAATGTGATGGCACGCCTGGCCACCATTGACGAGGCGCAGAAAAAAATTGATGGACTCACCACCAACGTTGTGAGCCTACAGCAATTGTTGGGCGACAAGCGTTCACGCGGCGCGTTTGGCGAAGTGCAGCTTGAAACGATCATTAAGAATGTATTGCCTACCAGCGCGTATGAATTCCAATACACGTTTGCCAATAAAATGCGCGCCGATTGTGTGTTGAAATTACCTGAGCCCACCGGGCTCATCGCGGTGGATTCCAAATTTCCACTGGAAAATTATGAACGCATGTTGGCCGATGGTGTTGATCGTGCCACGCCGGCGGCGTTCAAGGCGGACGTTCGCAAACATGTTGACGACATATCGAGCAAGTACATTATTCATGGTGTTACTGGTGATGGTGCGGTGATGTTTTTACCGGCTGAGGCGGTGTTTGCGGAGATTCATGCGCATCATCGTGATCTGGTGGAATATGCGGCGCGCAAGCATGTGTGGATTGTTTCTCCGACGACTATGATGGCGGTGTTGAACACCGCACTGGCAGTATTAAAAGATGTGGAAACGCGCAAGCAAGTGCATGTGATTAAAGACGCGCTCGGCAAGCTGGGCGCGGACTTTGGGCGATTCCAGTCGCGTATGGACGACCTCGCCAAGCATATCGGACAGGTGAGCAAGGACGTTGAGCTGGTACATACATCGAGCAGAAAAATTACCGAACATTTTCAGAAAATCGAAAAAGTGGACATCGAGCCAGCGGTACTTCCAGCGGTGATTGACAACAGCACAGATGTAAAACCGGTATTAACTGTTGTTAAGCCTGCGAACGATATTTGAACGCATGCGATGCGATCAAGGCTGCTAGAATTTGCATAGTCACCCCTCATTCAGCATAGAAAAAGCATCATGAAAACTATCGCTATAGCAGGCTACTCCGGAAGTGGCAAAACCACCTTGATCGAGAAGGTGATTCCCTGTCTAGTCATGGCCGGATACAAGGTGTCACTCATCAAACACGCGCATCATGAATTTGATATTGATCAGCCGGGCAAAGATTCATGGCGGCATCGCCACGCCGGTGCAACTGAAGTGATGGTAAGTTCAAGTAATCGCTGGGCGATGATGCATGAATTGCGTGGCGCGGCAGAGCCGACCCTTGATGAGCAACTCGCGCATTTTGCGCCTTGCGACGTGGTGATCGTCGAAGGCTGGAAACATCATGCCATGCCGAAGATTGAAGTGCATCGCAAGTTGAGCAACAAGCCTTTGCTGTTCCCCGAAGACAGCAATGTGGTCGCCGTCGTCACGGACGAAAAACTGGCCTCGAAGCTACCGCAATTTGATCTTGAAGATGCCGAAGGCGTGGCAGAATTCATCATCACGCATTTGGGTTTGCGTCGTTCCACATTGCAAGCGGTGAAATAGATCATGCTGAATATTCTTTACTTTGCGCATCTGCGCGAAACATTGGGCCTCGACAAAGAAACCATGAATATGCCCCATGTAGCGACCGTTGATGGACTTATCAACGAGCTGCGAGCACGTGGTGGCGTGTGGGCGGATCAGCTCAGTGCGGGCAAGCGCTGGCGCGTCGCCGTGAATCAGGATATGGCCGCAGCTGATACGCCGTTGAAATCAGGCGATGAGGTCGCGATTTTTCCGCCGGTGACGGGCGGCTGAGTTGCTTGTGTTGAGTACCACATCCACCATCCGCGTTCAAACCAGCGATTTTGATATCGCGCAGGAGTTGGCCCTAATTCGTACGATTGCGAGTACCAATGCGAGTATAGGTGCCGTCGCGAGTTTCATTGGGTTGGTGCGCGATGTGAACGATGGCAGCGGGGTGTCGTCACTCACGCTTGAACACTATCCTAAGATGACCGGGAAAGCATTGGCAGGCATTGTGCGCGAAGCAGAATCCCGCTGGCGTATTCTCGGCAGCACCGTGATTCACCGTGTGGGCGAATTAAAACCCACTGACCAGATTGTGCTGGTGCTGGTGGCGAGCGCGCATCGCGGTGATGCATTTGCGGCCTGTGAATTCATTATGGATTATTTGAAAACCCAGGCACCGTTCTGGAAAAAAGAACAAACGCCAAACGGGTTGCATTGGGTGGACGCGCGTGACAGCGATGATGCCGCCATGAAGCGTTGGCAAAATATTTGATTAAGCGGAGAAGTGACATGAACCAACCAAAGCCGGCTGCAAAAAACGTACTCGGTGGCGTACTTGAATGCTGTTGCACTGATCCGATGACCGGCTTTTATCGCGATGGTCATTGCCGAACGGATATGCAAGATCATGGCTCGCATACCGTTTGCGCCAAAGTCACTGCTGAATTTTTAGCCTTCAGCAAAAGAAACGGCAACGACCTTTCCACCCCGCATCCCGAATACAATTTTCCTGGCTTAAAGCCCGGCGACAAATGGTGTGTATGCGTGTCACGATGGGAAGAGGCGTTTATTGCCGGTGTGGCACCCCCGGTGGTGCTGGCGGCAACTAATGAACGAGCGCTCGATGTGGTGAGTATTGATGAGCTGAAATCGTGTGCGCTTGATCTGGTTTAGTGTGACCTTACCAGGTCTTGCCGAAGACGAGATAGCCCGTTATTAGTGCCAGTAGCGCGCCTGCAATAATGCTGCCGAATAGAACAATTGCGACGCGACTGTCTTGTTCAGCATCGTCGGGTGAGGAGGTATGATCGTGTGGCCCAATCTCACCGGTCTCACCCGTAATCGCATCCCGCTTTGCGGGGTTACCAATGCCATCAATCTTGCGCCGCTCGCGAAGACAAAATGCGAGCACGCCTGCCATCAGTAAACAGAACGAAAAAAATACAATCAGCAAGCTCGTGACAAGACCCATAAAAATCGTCGCCGCTATTTCTTATCAGACTCTTTTGGCGTGGCAGACGTAGTTGACGTGGCCGGTGCCTGTTCAGTTTTTTCAGCAGGCTTGTCACCAGGTTTCATTTCCACTTTTGGCGCTGCCTTCGTCGCACCCGGCACATCCGGCACATCCAAATCTTCTTCCAGCTTATCCCGCATCGCCTGCGGTGCCTTGCCATCATAGACCTGGCTTAAACGACGCTGCAAATACGCATCGCGAATAAACTGATATTTATCCAGTGATGCTTCATCAAGCGTACTGGTGGTATTGAGTAAATCAGCTCGGAAACTGACGATGCCAAGTGCTTGCGTGCTGTTGCGCGTGGGCACATGCCCTATGTAGCGCGAATATCCGGTGTAAGCGTCAACTGGTTTGGCTGCAGTGTCGCGCAGTGTGGATGGGCCGAGTATGGGCAACACTAAATATGGTCCGCTGCCCACGCCCCAACTTCCCAAGGTCTGGCCGAAATCCTCTTCATGTTTTTCCAGCCCCATGCCGGTGGCAACATCGAATAATCCCAGTATGCCCAACGTGGAGTTAACAAGAAAACGACCCACATCCGAGACTGCATTGCCTGGCTTTCCCTGTAGTAAATTATTGACCGATGTGCCTACGTCACTAATGTTTGAAAACGCGTTGGATACACCGGCGCGCACAAAAGTAGGCGTGACAGCCTGGTAGCCTTTGGCTACCGGTTTTAAAACGTAGTCATCAACGGTTTCGTTAACTTTAAACGTGGTGCGATTTAGACCCTCTAGTGGGTCGGCCTTGGGCGCATTCACAGATGCGCAGCCCGTAATGATGGTGAGCGCCAGCAAGATTATTGTTGTGCAAATTTGTTTCATATTCTTTCTCTTTGTTTTCCTAATTAATTTTAAAACGCATCGATAAATCCAACGCGTGAATATCTTTGGTCAGTGTACCGATAGAAATTCGGTCAACGCCTGTCTCCGCAATCGCGCGAACCGTCTTGATATTGACCCCGCCCGATGCCTCTAGTTCACATCGTCCCGCGACAAGCGCAACCGCTTTTCTCATTGCTGCAGGGGTGAAGTTATCGAGCAAAATCAGCTTTGCGCCACACGAAAGCGCTTCTGTTAGCTGCGTCATGTTTTCGACTTCAATCTCGATTACGGTATCTGCGGGTGCGCTGTGTTGGATGAGCTGTAGCGCAGCTTCCATTGCCGGGCGAATGCCGCCTGCCGCCATAATGTGGTTTTCTTTAATGAGAATACCGTCGAACAGGCCCACGCGATGATTGTGACCGCCGCCCATTCTGACTGCAAATTTTGATGCGATCCTGAGTCCGGGTAGCGTCTTTCGCGTGTCCAGAATTTTTGATTTGGTGTTTGCAACAGCGTCTACAAATGAGCGAGTTTTTGTTGCCACAGCCGATAAAGTTTGCAAAAAATTAAGTGCTGAGCGTTCCGCGGTAAGCAGCGCGCGAGCGTTACCCTGGATATCACAAATTTGCTGGTCAGCTATTACGGTGTCGCCATCGCGCGCATGCCAAAAAATTTCACTGTCGCAATCAAGCTCGGTAAAGCAGCGCTGAAACCACTCGCAACCAGCTAGCACACCGTTCTCGCGCGTAATCACTCGCGCATGGCCGCGTGCGTTGCCGGGTATCAGCGACGCTGTGAGATCGCCACCGCGTATATCTTCTTGCAGCGCGCGTGTTACGTCGGCAGTAACAACTGCTTCTAGGTCATGGTGTGCGTGCGGTGCTTGCAGATCGAGGGGAAGGTCGGCCATGAGTTTGCCAATTGGTTGAGGTGCAGATGGCGGTGGCCATTGCGCGTGCCATGCTGAGAATCCTGATGTTGAAGCGTTGCAAAATGATTGAAATACCCTTGAAAAATGGGACGAACACCGCATTTGCAAACTAACATTAAGGATACCACCAATGAGAATCGATAAACTCACTACCAAATTTCAACAAGCGCTTGCTGATGCGCAGAGTATGGCGCTGGCAAATGATTGTGGCTTTGTTGAGCCGCAACACCTTTTATTGTCGCTCCTAAATCAAGAAGATGGCGGCACTGCGTCGCTACTGTCGCGTGCGGGTGTTGCTACGCCGCGATTGAAAACTGCACTCGAATACGCGATTGAACATTTGCCAAAAGTTTCCGGTAACGGCGGTGAAATTTCGGTGTCGCGCGATCTGAATAATCTGCTGAACCTCACCGACAAGGAAGCCACCAGGCGCGGTGATCAATTCATTGCCTCGGAGCTTTTTTTACTGTCTTTACTGAACGATAAAAGTGAGACCGGCAGATTATTCAAGGAGCACGGTGCAACCAAGAAGGCGCTCGAATCCGCCATTGATGCGGTGCGTGGCTCCGATGGCGTGGACACCCAGGAATCGGAAGGCCAGCGCGAATCGCTCAAAAAATACACCATCGATTTAACCGAGCTTGCGCGGCAAAACAAGCTGGATCCCGTGATCGGACGAGATGACGAAATTCGTCGCACGATCCAAGTATTGCAGCGTCGCACGAAAAATAATCCTGTATTGATTGGTGAGCCAGGTGTCGGCAAAACGGCTATCGTCGAGGGCTTGGCTCAGCGCATTGTGAACGGTGAAGTGCCTGAATCGCTAAAGAACAAACGCGTGTTGTCGCTTGATATGGCGGCAATGCTGGCAGGTGCGAAATATCGTGGTGAATTTGAGGAGCGCCTGAAATCGGTGCTTAAAGATTTGGCCAAGGATGAAGGGCAAACAATTGTCTTTATCGATGAGCTGCACACGATGGTGGGCGCGGGCAAGGCCGAAGGTGCGATGGACGCGGGCAATATGTTGAAGCCCGCGTTGGCGCGCGGCGAGCTGCATTGCGTGGGTGCTACAACGCTCGATGAATATCGAAAGTATGTTGAAAAAGATGCCGCATTGGAGCGGCGTTTTCAAAAAGTTCTGGTCGATGAGCCAAGCGTGGAGGCGACCATTGCCATTCTGCGCGGGCTACAGGAAAAGTACGAGGTTCATCATGGCGTTGAAATCACTGACCCGGCCATTGTCGCGGCAGCTGAGCTTTCGCATCGCTACATCACGGATCGTTTCTTGCCGGACAAGGCGATTGATTTAATTGATGAGGCAGGTTCTCGAATCAGGATGGAAATTGATTCCAAGCCGGAGGTGATGGATAAACTGGATCGTCGCATGATTCAGTTAAAGATCGAGCGTGAAGCTGTCAAGCGCGAAAAAGATGATGCTTCAAAAAAACGTCTTGGTCTGATTGAGGATGAGATTCGCCGTCTGGAAAAAGAGTATTCAGATTTCGAGGAAGTCTGGAAATCCGAAAAAGCGCAAGTGCAGGGCACGCAACACATTAAGGAAGAGATTGAAAAAAATCGCGCGCAGATGGCCGAACTGCAACGCAAGGGCCAGTTCGATAAATTGGCCGAGATTCAATATGGCACGATGCCTGCGTTGGAGGCGCAGCTAAAACAGGCAGAAATTGCGCAGCCTTTAGGTGATACCGGCACGCGCAAAACCAAGCTGCTTCGCACACAAGTGGGCGCGGAGGAAATTGCCGAAGTCGTTTCGCGCGCGACCGGTATTCCTGTGTCAAAAATGATGCAGGGAGAGCGCGACAAGCTCGTGAACATGGAAGAGAGCCTCCACAAACGTGTGGTAGGGCAAGACGAAGCGGTGCGTCTGGTGTCAGATGCAATTCGCCGTTCGCGCGCTGGTTTGGGAGATCCTAACCGCCCTTACGGTTCGTTTTTATTTTTAGGCCCAACCGGTGTGGGCAAAACTGAGCTTTGCAAAGCGCTCGCCGAGTTTTTGTTCGATACCGACGAACATATTATTCGCATCGACATGAGTGAATTCATGGAGAAGCATTCCGTCGCGCGCCTGATCGGCGCACCGCCCGGATACGTGGGTTACGAGGAGGGTGGGGCGCTAACCGAGGCGGTGCGTCGGAAGCCCTACAGCGTGATTTTGTTTGATGAAGTGGAAAAAGCGCATCCGGATGTTTTTAATGTGCTGCTGCAAGTGCTTGACGATGGCCGGATGACTGATGGGCAAGGACGTACCGTGGATTTCAAAAATACAGTGATTGTGATGACGTCCAATTTGGGCTCTCAACAAATTCAATCCATGGCGGGCTCTGATTACGGCGTCATCAAAATCGCGGTGATGGCGGAAGTTAAGAGTTACTTCAGGCCGGAATTTGTAAACCGCATCGATGAGGTAGTGGTGTTCCACTCACTGGGTGAAAACCAGATTCAGGCCATTGCCAAATTCCAGCTCCAGCGTTTGGAAAAACGCTTGGCAGCGCTCGAGATAGGCTTTGTGGTGACTGATGGTGCGCTGGCTGAAATTGCGGCGGCAGGATTCGATCCTGTCTACGGTGCGCGGCCACTGAAGCGCGCCATCCAGCAGCAAATTGAAAACCCGCTCGCGAAATTAATGCTGGAAGGAAAATTTGCACCCAAGGATACGATTCATGTGGGCATTAAAGCCGGATCGATGGTGTTTGAGAAGAAATAATTGTTTGCTCTCGTACGAGTCGGCGCCTGGAACGCCCGGCTTAAGCTTGATAATTTAGGTAACAAAGCATGACTTATCTATGAACGATAAATTCGCCTAAACTTAAGTTATGTCTTCAACTGCACCATCAAAAGTATTGCCCAGCCTGCGTGACGACGCTGCCGTAATCGCGGTTGTTGGTTTTGCGCACGCCAGCTCACATTTTTTTCACTTGATGCTGCCGCCACTCTTTCCGTGGCTAATTAAAGATTTCGGCCTTGGGTTTGCACAGGTTGGTTCGTTAATGACGGTATTTTTTGTCGTTTCTGGTGTAGGTCAAGCCCTCGCCGGTATTTGGGTGGATAAATTCGGCGCGCATCGCGTTCTCTGCGCTGGCTTGGCGCTGCTCTCAATATCCGGCTTATGTGTTTTTGCCGCCCCCGGTCTGTCGGGCATCTATTTGGCCGCAGTAGTAGCAGGCTTGGGCAACAGCGTATTTCATCCTGCAGATTTCGCGCTCATGAATAAACGCGTTTCAACGGCAAGGTTGGGCCATGCTTTTTCAACTCATGGCCTGTCAGGTAACCTGGGTTGGGCAGCAGCACCAATTGTGATGACCGCAGCGGCTGGCGCATTTGGCTGGCGAGTTGCCGGGCTTTGTGCGGGACTTGTCGGCTTGAGCGCGCTCGCAGTCCTCGTCTGGAACAGAAAGTTGATCCAATACCCTGTGCTCGGCAACGCTCGCAAACTAGACTTAAACGGGATGACGCAAGCTAGAGTAAGCACAATATTTCTGCTGCGCATGCGCATGGTCTGGCTTGCTTTTGGTTTTTTCTTTTTTGTTACGTTTGGATTTGGCGCATTGCAAAATTTTGCCCCTACGTTGTTGGGCGATCTTTATGGATTGTCGTTCTCTGTTGCGACATCCGCGCTTTCTATTTATTTATTGGCGGGTTGTGGTGGTCTGTTCTTTGGCGGCTTTTTGGTGACTGAGCGCAAATCGTTTGAGTATTTTGTCGCTGCCGCCTTATTGGTGGCAGTTGGGGCCGCATTAATTTTGGCCTGGGGTGTCGTCCCTAGTGCACTCGCTGTGCCGCTAATGGGCACAATGGGTTTTTTCGTTGGCTTGGCAGGCCCTTCGCGCGACATGTTGGTACGTACGGCGGCGAAGGCGCAGTTGGGCGAAGCAGCTTTTGGCCGTGTTTATGGATTTGTTTATTCAGGGCTGGACGTTGGGCTCGCACTTGCGCCTCTTGTGTTTGGTTTTCTCCTCGACCAGCACCGACCGGGGCTCGTTTTTTTTGGTGTTGCAGGTACACTTGCATGCGCAATCATTGCTGCGCTTTCTTTAGGTAGGCAAATCGCAAAATTACAAGCGCATTAAGCGCTGCAAAATCATAACTGCTGGCACACTTGTTGCACCTTGCCTCAAGTGTCCCTGATCAATAAAAATGTCGTTTTCGGGAGACATAATCGATCAGTCATGCACGCCATGATATGAATAATTTCATAGTTTTATATGCGCCACTTAACAGCTTACGTTAAGTTGTAAGTGGTTGTTTTTGAGAGGAAGAATCACAATGGTTTCGTTAGATTTCTGTGTTCAAAAGATTGTTCAGTCATCACGCACTGGATTCAGTAAAGCGCTTTTAGGTACTGTGTTGAGCTTTATGTCTCTAGTCGGCTTTGCTGCAACCTCTGACCTTTCAGGCAATGGTCAATCAGATTTGCTTCTGCGTAATAGTGATTGCAGCGTGAGCGCCTGGATTATGAATGGAACAACGGTTGCGCAGAATACGAATTTACTCGGTCCAGACTCCACTTGGTCAATCACCCACGTAGCTGACTTCAATGGTGATGGTAAAGCTGATATTTTATGGCGTAACACCAACGGCAGCGTTGGCATGTGGCTGATGGACGGAACCAACGTTCTGAGCACGGTAAGCCTTCTTGGGCCAGAGCCCAACTGGAGCGTATCTCACGTTGGAGATTTTAATGGTGATGGCAAAGCTGACATCCTTTGGCGGAACACTAATGGCAGCGTCACGCTTTGGTTAATGAACGGAGGAGCTGTCACTAATGCCACGGGTTTGCTGGGTGCCGACGCGAATTGGAAGGTAACGCACGTTGCGGATTTTGATGGCGACGGTAAAGCAGACATTCTCTGGAAGAATACGGGCGGAAATGTCACGATGTGGTTGATGAATGGTGCCAGCCTGGTAAGTGCCGTGGGTATTTTAGGCGCGGATGCGAATTGGAGTGTAAGTCACGTCGCTGACTTTAACGGCGACGGAAAAACAGATTTACTTTGGCGCAACAAAAACGGTGCAGTGACAATGTGGCTGATGAGTGGCGCGACTCTAACCAATGCTGTCGGCATTCTTGGGCCTGACCCTAACTGGAGCGTAACGCATGTCGCAGACTTTAACGGCGACAAAAAAGCAGATATTCTTTGGCGCAATAACAATGGTGCTGCCACGATGTGGCTTATGAACGGCGCGTCCCTTACTAGTGCGGCTGGATTGATTGGCGCTGATCCAAACTGGCGCGTAAGTCATACAGGTGACTTTGATGGTGATGGTAAAGCGGACTTGGTCTGGAGAAACATCAACGGCGGCATCACGATGTGGTTAATGAATGGTGTTGCCGTTGCTAAAGCCACGGGTCTGTTGGGTGCGGGACAATCGCAAGTTGTACCTGCGGGCCCTTGATCAGGCAACTTCTGCAGCTTGCAGGCGATTAGCATTTTTGACAAACTTACGTGGCACGTTAAAAATGATTTGGTGTTACTCAACTTCATTGGTGTAAGTGGTATCGCATCATTCATCTGCATCTAGTAATGCATTCAAATTCGCGTCATCTTTGACGTTGTGAAGAGGGGCTTTGTGATGATATTGGCAAAACGTTTTTGTGGCACTACGAACTTGTCCGGCAACCAATTACTACGCCTGCTCATCGGTTTGGTGGCGCTTGCGCTGTCTGGCATGGCATCCGCTGTACCCGCGATCACATTACAAGAGGTTGCGAGCGGTTTTCAAACGCCAGTAGAACTGGTCAATAGTGGAGATGGCTCGGGAAGATTATTTGTTGTTGAGCAAGGCGGCACAATCAAAGTTTTGTCCAGCGGGGTTGCTACGGCAACCCTTTTTCTTGATATCTCCTCCGTGATTGCAAGCGGCGGAGAACGCGGATTACTTGGGTTGGCATTTCATCCTCAATACTCAAGCAATAGAGCATTCTACGTTTACTACACGCGTGCCAGCGATGGCGCATTGACGATTGCACGTTATTTGCGTAGTGCGACGAACCCGTTGTCGGCAGACTCCACAAGTGGCGCAGTGATACTCACCATTGCCCACCCCAATTATCAAAATCATAACGGCGGACATCTTGCATTTGGTCAAGATGGCTATCTTTACATTGGTACTGGCGATGGCGGCGGCGGCGGCGACCCGGATCAAAACGGACAAAAATTAACTACCCGACTCGCGAAAATGCTGCGTATCAGCGTCAATGGAGGCACAAGCTACACGATCCCCGCAACCAATCCGTATGCGACATCAAATTGCGACACTGGCGTAAATGCGTGTCCTGAAATATGGGCATTCGGTTTGCGCAACCCCTGGAAATTCAGTTTTGATCGTAGCAATGGCGATCTTTTCATCGGCGATGTAGGGCAAGGACTTTATGAAGAGGTCAACTACGTCCAAGCGGGTGCTGCGCCCGGTCAAAATTTCGGATGGAATGTGTACGAAGCAACTCATTGCTATTCTTCTACATCATGCGGCATCGCACCGGGCCTTACGCCACATACGCCGCCCGTAATTGAATACGGGCACAACAATACCGATTTTGGCGGCTTCTCAATTACGGGTGGCTATCGTCATCGAGGAACAAAAAGTACTGCATTGAACGGCTATTATTTTTATGGAGATTTTTCCAGCCAGCGCTTATGGGTGGCGAAGCCTAATGCAAACGGTGTCTGGACACCGGAATTTTCGCAAATCGCCCCATCCAGTATCAGCAGTTTTGGTGAAGACGAATCAGGTGAATTGTATTTGGTGGGTTACGGAACAGGCAAAATTTATGCGATCAAAGGGCCCGCATCGGTTGTTCCAACATTGAACGATTTGAATGCAGACGGCAAAAGCGATATCGTTATTCAATCTGCAACGAGTGCCAGCGTCACTGCCACCACTGTCTGGTTGATGAGTGGCACTTCCATTAGTAGTGCGACTAACATTTTGAGTAGTGATCCCAGTTGGACTATTTCGCACATAGCTGATTTCAACGGCGATGGCAAAGCGGATTTGCTATGGCGGAATACCAACGGTGCCGTTACTGTCTGGCTCATGAACGGAAGCACCGTCCTTTCCAGCATTGGTTTGCTTGGCCCCAATCCTGACTGGCGCGTCAGCCACGTTGCCGATTTCAATGGTGACGGCAAAGCGGATTTGTTATGGCGCAACACCAACGGGGCGGTAACAATGTGGCTCATGAACGGCACTACCGTTACTACCGCCACCGGCATTCTTGGCCCTGATGTTAATTGGAGCGTTAGCCATACCGCTGATTTCAATGGTGACGGCAAGGCAGATTTGCTGTGGCGTAACACCAATGGTGCGGTAACAATGTGGCTCATGAACGGTAGTGTTATTAGTACCAGCGCCGGGTTACTGGGTGCCAACCCTGACTGGAGCGTCAGCCACACCGCTGATTTCAACAGTGACGGTAAGGCAGACTTGCTGTGGCGTAACACGAACGGTGCTACCACGATGTGGCTCATGAACGGCAGCGTCATCAGTGCCAGCGCAGGTTTGCTAGGTGCCAACCCCGACTGGAGCGTCAGCCACACCGCTGATTTCAATGGTGACGGTAAAGCAGACCTGTTATGGCGCAACAATAACGGTGCGGTAACGATGTGGCTCATGAATGGTGTCGCATTAACTGCAAGCGCAGGGTTGATTGGTGCAGATCCTAATTGGCGCGTGAGCCATATTTCTGACTTGAATGGAGATGGTAAATCTGATCTCATCTGGCGCAACCTCGATGGCAGCATTACGGCTTGGGTGATGAATGGTACTTCTGCAAGTGCCACAGCTGGACTGGCGGGAGCAGGATCATCCAGGGTGATGCCTTAATGTAAATTTAGCCGACCAAAGTCAAACGACACTGTTAATTTACAAAGCCTCGCCGTATGCGGGGCTTTGGTTTTATACGTTGATATACAAAGTTTTTCATGTGATGCAATTCATATTTTCTTGATTTCAGTTGAGCTACACTCGAATCAAAATGTGGGTGGATGGCACGAAAATTCGCATGCCGCAAATGACAATTCGCATATTTAAAACTGGAGAGTGCCGTGGATCCAATTGACTACAAAATGTCGATTAAGTCAGTACAAAAAATCATTGGGACGCTGGCTTTAAGCGTGCTTATTGGTATTGTGCCGACACTATCGGCAACAGCCGCCGCACCAGTAGAGATGTTGATCCCCTCCTCAATTGAATCTGCAACAGCACGCGGCCAGTTACCAAAATCAGCAACGCTGGCAAGCGCAAAAGGAGTGAAATCTGAAACCACGCCAATCAGATTTAACGCGGTCGCACTGCACAATTTGCCACAAGGTGGAGAAAGTCTGCTTTCTCTGCCCAGCGGAAAACAATACGTCGTTGTTAAACAGAGCCAAATTGAACATGTGGATGGCTCGATTAGCTGGGTGGGATATTTACGTGATGCCGGACCGCGCTACAAAGTTATCGCGACCACTGGCGCTGCTGGTACCTTCGCTTCTATTGAAACTCCTGAGGAGGAATGGGCTGTTGCGCCTGGTGGCGGCGCGGGCCTTGATTTTTTGTTGAGTGCGACTGCAGAAGCGAAGAAAAACCCAACACCTGGCGACGCAAACGATTTTCGTATTTCGCACGGCAGTGTTGATGAAGGTAATGATCCCGATATCCTGCCATCGACTTATAAACAAAATATTCTTTTAAAGAATGAAATCGCCGAGCGCACTCGATTTTCTCAACCCTTGTCTTCGCTTTCTAAAGCTACGCCCACACCACAAGCAACAATAGATGTATTGGTTGTGGTTACAAAAGGATTCGCAGATTTTCATGGCGCGGCCATGGACACTCGTATCAATCAACTTTTTACAACTGCAAACGCGGCCTATGCGTCAAGTGAGTCTGCAGTTGTCATTCGGCGTGTCGGTGCGGTGCAGATCAAAGATTACAGTGACACCGCGACGACCAAAGATGTTGCGTTGACTGACATTAACAATAACACGGGTGTTTTTGCAGATGTTGAAGATGTGCGCGCGAGCGCCGGGGCGGATATGGTTGCGCTTTTGCGTAATGTAAATGACGGCGGGATTGCCTATATCGGGCAAGTCAATAATGTGGGTGTAGGGCCTGAGTCATGGAACAACCCGCGATTTATGTATTCAGTAACAGGCGTCTGTAATTTTGGCGGCACTGGATGTGATTCGGTGTTTGTGCACGAGCTGGGACATAACATGGGGCTCCAGCATGATCGTGCCAATGCAGGCACAAATACATTCGGGACCCGGCCCTATTCGTTTGGCTGGAAGATTAACGCTAACAACACCGCGCGCGATTTTCGCACCATCATGAGCTACGCTCCACCGAGCGGGCGTGTGCTGGTGTTTTCGAATCCGAATTTGTTTATCTGCAACCCATCTGGATGGGCACCGCCTGATGCTTGTGGCAACGTAAACGCTGAAGACAACGCACGTGTGTTGAACGAAAATCGGTTTATGTTGGCGGCCATCAAGGCCGCAACCGGTGTTGTCGTTACGCCCAAGATTGTGCTGACTGTTGATCGTATTCGTTATCCTGCAGCGGCAGGCACGGCTTCTGTAAAGGTTGCGCGATTGGGTGATCCTGCGGGCGCGGTCTCCGTGAATTACACTACCGTCAATGGCAGCGCTGTTGCGGGCGCTGACTTTACTGCGACGTCGGGAACACTGACCTGGGCTGCTAATGACACGGTAACCAAGGCAATCAACATTCCCATTTTGCAAACCAGTGCGCTTGTCGATAAAATTTTTTCCGTTTCTTTGTCGGGTGCCACCGGGCCATCCGGTACCGCCATCGCGCAGCCCTCAACAGCAACATTGACGCTCACTGCCATTGGTGTATGGCCACCAAGTAACGTATCGCCAGCAGGATGGATTCAATCTGCGGGTAGTAATGCAAGTTGGTCTGTTGTGAATACGGACGCAAGTGAAGGAACGTACAGCCTGAAATCCGGTGTTATCGCTGACAGCCAGAATGCAAGTATTGAATTTACAGCGAATATGAAGAGTGGGGTTTTACGTTTCTATCGCAAAGTATCCAGTGAAGAAGGATTTGATTTTTTAAGGGTCTATTTGGACGGTACGGAATTCTCGTCTGCCGCCGCAAGCGGGGAATCGAACTGGACTTGGGTGAATATTCCTGTCGGTGCTGGCACGCATACAATAAAATTTAGTTACATCAAAGACAACGCAGTCGGTACAGGTGGTGACGCTGCGTGGATTGATCAGCTTAGTTTGCCGTTAGCGCCACCGGCTGACCTTTCTGGTGACAGCAAGAGCGACCTACTAATTCAATCCGCTGCGGGCACCACGACAGCCTGGTTAATGAACGGCACTGCCATCAGCAGTGCGACTAATCTCTTAGCCAACGATCTGACTTGGACGATCTCGCATATCGCCGACTTCAATGGCGACGGCAAAGCCGACATATTGTGGCGCAACACCGATGGCCGCGTCACACTGTGGCTCATGAACGGCAGCAGCATCCTTTCCAGCGTCGGTCTCATCGGCCCTGACGCCAACTGGCGCGTCAGCCACGTGGGAGATTTCAATGGCGATGGCAAAGCCGACATATTGTGGCGCAACAGCAACGGTGCCGTCACCCTGTGGCTCATGGACGGCACCGCCATCACCAGCACCGCCGGACTACTAGGCCCCGATGCCAACTGGACAGTCAGCCATATCGCCGACTTCAATGGCGACGGCAAAGCCGACTTACTGTGGCGCAACACCAATGGTGCCGTCACCATGTGGCTCATGAGCGGCACCAGCACCATCAGCGCTGCTGGCATCCTTGGTGCAGATCCGAACTGGACAGTCAGCCATACCGCAGACTTCAACGGCGATGGCAAAGCCGACCTGCTGTGGCGCAACACCAATGGTGCGGTCACGATGTGGCTCATGAACGGCACCGGGCTCACTAGCGCTGCGGGCATTCTGGGTGCCAACCCGGATTGGAGCGTGAGCCACACGGGTGATTTCAACGGTGATGGTCAAGCCGACTTCATATGGCGCAACACCAATGGTGCGGTCACGATGTGGCTGATGAATGGTGTAGCGACCACCGCCACGGCTGGCTTGATTGGAGCCGATGCCAACTGGCGGGTGAGCCACATCAGCGACTTGAACGGCGACGGCAAGAGTGATCTCATCTGGCGCAACACCGACGGCAGCATCACGGTGTGGACGATGAATGGCACAAGCGCAAGCGCGACAGCGGGACTCACGGGAGCGGGAGCGTTGAAGGTCGTGCCGTAATCCTTTGTTTTGCGCCAAAAAACTCAAATTCCAATAAAGCAAGTCTTTCTGCAACACTGCCCAGTATTTGTTATAGTGCGTTTGTCGTAAAATTCAAGTAAGCAAATTCAGTACTGCTGTTGTTTCTTTCTTGGTTCGAACGACGTGGGGCAATTTGCCCCGTCAACTTTTTAATTAGGAAATTAACATGGCAACAGGTACCGTAAAGTGGTTTAACGACGCAAAAGGTTTTGGCTTCATCACACCGGATGACAAAGGCGAAGATTTGTTTGTACATTTCTCAGCTATTCAGTCAAGCGGTTTCAAGACACTTCAAGAAAACCAGAAAGTTTCTTTTGAAGTGACGACTGGCCCAAAGGGCAAGCAAGCGACTAACATTCAGTCGATCTAGGCTTTCAGTCTCGCTGCAAAAATGTAACAAGAAAAACCTCGGCTTGCCGGGGTTTTTTGTTGGGCGATGATAATGAATTTATTCGCTTGGATGTTATTGGCAACCGAACTCGCGCTACTATCAACTATCAATCGAAACGAAAGCAGATATGTACATCGGCCTGACGGATATGTTCAAGATTGGGAT
>JANXWW010000067.1 GCA_025350945.1 Burkholderiales bacterium | reverse complement strand
CACCGGCACGATCAAAATGAAAGCGCAGTTTCCGAATCCGGAGGGATTGTTGTTTCCCAACCAGTTTGTGAATGTGCGCATGGTGGTGGACACGAAAACGGGCGCAACTATTATCCCGATGGCAGCGATCCAGCGTGGCGCGCGCGGCACGATTGCCTATGTGGTGAAAGAAGATAAAACCATCTCGATGCGGCCTGTCACGCTGGGCCCGGTGGAGAACGATATGGTGGCAATTGAGGGCAGTATCGCGCCGGGTGAATTGGTGGTGGTGGATGGCATTGACCGTTTGCGTGAAGGTGCCAAAGTGGAAGTATCTGCGCCGTTTGTGCCGAAGCAAGGGCGCGGCGACGGAAAAGGAGACGCGGGTAAACGCGCTGGCGCGTCGTCGGGTGAGAAACCAAAGGACACGCCAGCGGACATAAAAGCGGGTAGCGCACCGAGCGCACCAGCGCCACCAGCAACAGCAACAGCAACCGCCCCAGCACCGGGAACGAAAGCCGTCGATGCGCCCGCACCACAGGCAGCGACCGTGCCCATCTCGCCACCCGCTGAACCACCCAAAGCAGGCGGCGGATGGCGCGATATGAGTGATGAACAAAGAGCGGAATTGCGCAAAAAAATGGAAGGCATGACCGACGAACAAAAAGCAGAGTTCCGTAAAAAGATGCGCGAACGTGCTCAGCAGAACGCTCAATAGACAACGATTTTTTCAAATTCTGAATGAACATCTCCCGCCTCTTTATTGAACGCCCCGTCGCGACCTCACTGTTGATGGTTGCAGTCATTTTGGGCGGTGTGCTGGGTTATCGGCAGCTACCGTTGTCAGCACTTCCCGAAGTCGATTACCCGACAATTCAGGTGGTGACACTTTATCCCGGTGCCAGCCCCGATGTGGTGACATCGGGCATCACAGCACCTTTGGAGCGCCAATTCGGACAGATGCCGGGATTAAAGCAAATGTCGTCCACGAGTTCAGGGGGAGCATCGGTCATCACCTTGCAATTTGAGCTCACGCTGTCACTCGATATTGCCGAACAGGAAGTGCAGGCCGCGATTAATGCGGGCAGTAATTTACTGCCAACGGACCTGCCCGCACCGCCGATTTACAGCAAGGTCAATCCCGCCGATGCGCCCATTTTGACGCTGGGCATCACCTCAAAATCTATGCCCATGCCACAAGTACAGGCATTGGTCGATACGCGCATCGCGCAAAAAATTTCCCAGCTTGCCGGTGTGGGCCTGGTCACCTTGAGTGGTGGTCAGCGGCCCGCCGTACGGATTCAGGCAAACCCGAAAGCACTCGCCGCAGCCAGTTTGAATCTTGACGATATTCGCTTGGCCATTGCTGCCGCAAACGTGAATCAGGCCAAAGGCAGCTTCGACGGCCCGGCACGCGCTTACACCATTGATGCTAATGACCAGCTTCGCACCGCAGCCAGTTATAAGTCATTGGTCATATCGTACAAAGGTGGCGCGCCGATTTATTTGAGTGATGTCGCGGATGTGATTGAGGGCGCAGAAAATACCAGGCTCGCCGCGTGGATGAACGAAACACCAGCAATCATTCTCAATATCCAGCGCCAACCGGGTGCTAATGTGATCGAGGTGGTGGATCGCGTCAAGCAATTATTACCGGGCCTGACTGCTGCGCTGCCAGCGTCAATGGAGGTGATGATACTGACAGATCGCACCGTCACGATTCGCGCATCTGTTAAAGACGTGCAGTTTGAATTACTGCTTGCGGTGGCTTTGGTGGTGATGGTGATTTTTATATTTTTGCGCAATGTGCCTGCCACGATTATCCCGAGTGTGGCGGTGCCCTTGTCGCTGATTGGTACTTTTGGCGTCATGTATCTGGTCGATTTTTCGATCAATAATTTAACGTTAATGGCGTTAACAATTGCGACTGGTTTCGTGGTCGATGATGCGATTGTGATGATCGAAAATATTGCCCGCTATATCGAAGAAGGCGAGACCCCGCTCAGCGCCGCGCTAAAAGGCTCAAAGCAAATCGGCTTCACGATTATTTCGCTGACGATCTCGCTCCTGGCCGTGCTAATTCCGCTCCTCTTTATGGGTGATGTAGTCGGCCGATTGTTTCGCGAGTTTGCGATCACGCTCGCCGTAGCAATCCTGATTTCGGCTGTGGTATCGCTCACGCTCACCCCAATGATGTGTGCAAAATTATTGAAGCACACGCCCGTCGAAAAACAAGGCAAGTTCTATCGCATCACGGGGCAATGGTTTGATGCGATTATTCATCGCTATGGCGTCATGCTGACTTGGGTACTGGATCGGCAATTTGCCACGCTGATCGTTGCCACTGCCACCGTCGCACTCACGGTGTTGCTTTATATTTTTGTGCCCAAAGGATTTTTCCCGATGCAAGATACGGGCGTGATTCAGGGCATTTCTGAAGCACCACAATCGGTTTCTTTCGCGAGCATGGCTGAGCGGCAACAAATGCTGGCAGGCGTTATTTTGCAAGACCCCGCCGTGGCCAGTGTGTCGTCGTTTATTGGTGTGGATGGCGTGAACACCACATTGAATGCGGGCCGTGTGCTGATTAATTTGAAACCGCACGAGGCGCGTGATGTGAGCGCGTCGCAAGTTATTGAACGGCTGAAACCCAACATTTCCAAGCTCGAAGGCATCACTTTATATATGCAGCCGGTGCAGGATTTGACGATTGAAGATCGCGTCAGCCGCACCCAATATCAATTCAGCCTCGAGGATTCCAACCCGGACGAATTATCAATCTGGACGAATAAGCTGGTCGATAAATTAAGCACCTTGCCACAGCTAACTGACGTGGTATCCGACTTGCAGGAGCAAGGTTTGCAGGCGTATTTGAATATTGATCGCGATACTGCCGCACGGCTCGGCATCACCCCTGCCGCAATTGACAACGCGCTCTACAACGCATTCGGACAGCGGCTGATTTCCACCATTTTTACGCAGGCGAGTCAGTATCGTGTGGTGCTTGAAGTGAAGTCCGAGTTCAAACTGGGGCCATCGGCGCTCAATGATATTTATGTCGCCTCACCCACCGGCGGACAGATTCCGCTTTCAACAGTTGCCACCGTCACTGAAAAACCGGTGTCCCTTGCCATCAACCATATCGGGCAATTTCCCGCGAGCACGATCTCATTTAATCTGGCACCCGGCCATTCGCTGGGCGATGCGGTGAAGGCAATTGAAGCCGCTGAAAAAAACATTGGCATACCCGCCAGCATTCGCACCGGCTTTCAGGGCGCGGCACTGGCATTTAGCACCTCACTTACCAGCACACTGCTGCTGATTCTGGCGGCCATTGTCACCATGTATATCGTGCTTGGTGTGCTGTATGAAAGCTATATCCATCCGATCACGATTTTATCCACCCTGCCCTCGGCGGGCGTGGGTGCGTTGTTGGCGCTGATGCTGTCGCGCACTGATCTTGGCATCATCGCGATTATCGGCATTATTTTATTGATTGGTATCGTCAAAAAGAACGCCATCATGATGATCGACTTTGCGCTCGATGCGGAGCGCAACGATGGCAAAGCGCCGCGTGACGCCATTTTCCAGGCATGTTTGCTCCGCTTCAGGCCGATCTTGATGACCACGATGGCCGCGATTTTGGGTGCGCTTCCGCTAATGTTGGGGGCCGGTGTCGGCTCAGAACTGCGTCATCCGTTAGGCATTACGATGGTTGGCGGATTGATTGTTTCGCAGGTGTTGACGCTATTCACGACACCGGTGATTTATCTGATGTTTGATCGTCTCGCCAGCCGTTTTTCAGGTAAAACTTCACCGTGCGACGATGTAGCAACACAAAAAATATCGGCTGCTGAATAATCCGGGTACGATGGTTAATCAGGGACGACGCATCATCGACAAATATGGCTAAATCCTTTTTTTGAAAGGTTTGATATGAACAATAAATTACGCTTAATCCCCTGCTTCACACTTTGCACCATCGCGCTGGCGAGTACTTTCGGGGCAGTCACCGCCATGGCCGCGCCACATCACAGCGGGCAGACGGTACAAAAACCGTTAGCCGTAAACGTGGGTGTCCACGCGAATCGCGGATACTACCGGGGCGGGAATCACTATTATCGTGACGGCTACGGTGGATACTACGGTCGCGGCTGGAATCGCCCCTATGGTTGGGGCGGCTGGGGCGGTTTTTACAGTGGGCTATCGCTGGGTTTGGTGGTGCCGTTTTTACCGCTTGGTTACTCCACATCGTGGTATGGTGGTTCACCCTACTACTACGCGAATGATGTTTATTATGTGAGCCAACCTGGTCGTGGCTATCGCGTGGTGGTAGCACCGGAAAGCAGCATCATCAGCGAAACCTATGTCAATGATGTGCCGGGGCCGACGCCGGTCGTGGCAGCACCGCCGATGTTGAATACAAATGCAAATGCGCCCACGCCATCGTATGTGCAGCAAGCGCCATCACAGCCGCATTCCCTCACGTCTGCCCCTGCGCAAGCACAGCTCTACGCCTATCCCAATAAAGGCCAGACCGCCACCCAAAGCACGTTTGACCGGATCGAATGTGAACGTTGGGGCAGCGGGCAAACTGGCTATGCGGCGGGTCAATCTGTGGAGGATGCCAAGCGTAAGGCCGACTACACGCGCGCCGTTTCAGCCTGCCTAGAAGGACGCGGATACAGCGTGAAGTGATTAGGCCCTATCTATTGTTTCACCGCTGATGTATGAATTTCTCTGAAATCTTCATCCGCCGCCCTGTCGCTACCACGCTACTCACCATCGGCGTGGCGCTGGCCGGGGCGGTTGCGTTTAAGCAGCTGCCAGTAGCGCCTCTGCCGCAGGTAGATTTTCCGACGATATCGGTTTCAGCCGCATTGCCGGGTGCCAGCCCTGAAGTAATGGCGGCGACGGTTGCCACACCACTGGAACGCTCGCTGGGGCGTATCGCCGGTGTAAATGAAATCACTTCATCATCATCGCTCGGCAATACCAATATCACCCTGCAATTTGATTTAAGCCGCAATATCGATGGTGCCGCGCGAGAAGTGCAGGCCGCGATTCAAGCCGCGCGTGCGGATTTGCCCACCAGCCTGCCATCGAATCCGACTTATCGAAAAGTGAATCCATCGGATGCGCCGATCATGATTTTGGCGCTGACCTCAGATACATTAACGCAGGGTCAAATGTATGACGCCGCATCCACCATCCTCGCGCAAAAATTATCGCAATTAGGCGGCGTCGGTCAAGTAACGGTTGGCGGCTCATCGCTGCCTGCGGTGCGCGTTGAGTTAAACCCTACCGCACTGAATCGCCTGGCGATTGGCTTTGATGAAGTGCGTACCGCGATCACCAACAACAATGCAAATCGGCCCAAAGGACTGGTTGAAGACGGTGAAAATAGCTGGCAAATTTACGCCAACGATCAAGCGAAAAAAGCCGCCGATTATTTGCCCATCATCATCGCTTATCGTAATGGCGCAGCCGTGCGATTAAGCGATGTCGGCGATGTGGTGGATTCTGTGCAGGACTTGCGCAACTACGGCACCGCCAATGGCAAGCCATCCGTTGTCTTACTAATTAACCGTCAGCCGAATGCCAATATTATCGAAACCGTTGATCGTATTCAGGCGCTGATGCCGCAATTGCGCGCATCGATTCCGGCGTCGATCAATTTGCAGGTCGCACTCGAACGCACGACCACCATCCGGGCAAGCCTGCGCGAAGTTGAGCGCACGCTGGTGATTTCGATGGGATTAGTCATCATAGTGGTGTTTTTATTCTTGCGCAATCTTCGCGCAACACTGATTCCTGCGGTCGCGGTACCCGTATCGCTGATCGGCACATTCAGCGTCATGTATGCGGCGGGTTACAGCTTAAACAATTTATCGCTGATGGCGATGACGATTGCGACCGGCTTTGTGGTGGACGATGCGATTGTAGTGCTGGAAAATGTGACGCGTCATATTGAGGAAGGCATGAGTCCATTTGAAGCCGCCATCAAAGGCTCACGCGAAGTCAGTTTCACGGTGGTATCCATGTCGATTTCGTTAATCGCTGTATTCATTCCGATTCTGCTGATGGGTGGCATTATTGGCCGCTTGTTTCGCGAATTTGCAGTCACATTATCGGTCGCCATTTTAGTATCGCTGGTAGTGTCGACTACCACCACGCCGATGATGTGTGCTCGATTGCTGCGCGCTAAAAAAGACGGCAACGAATCCGCAAAGCCGATGAGCAGCATGGCCAAATTCGGCGCAAAAATATCGGCTGGCACCGAGAGATTTTTCGCGTGGATTTTGCGTGGCTATGAACGCAGTTTGGGCTGGGTTTTGCGGCACCCATTACTGGTGGTGATCACACTCATGGCAACGATTGGCTTCAATGTTTATCTTTATGTCATCGTGCCCAAAGGTTTTCTGCCGCAGCAGGACACCGGCCGCATCGTGGGCGGCATTCAGGGCGATCAGAGCATTTCGTTTCAGGCGATGCAAGGCAAGCTGGGCGAATTTGTGGAGATCATTCTGCAAGATCCCAGCGTTGACAACGTAATCGCTTTTACCGGCGGCGGGCAGCGTAATGGCGGGCGCATGTTTATCGCACTAAAACCATTGGCAGAACGAAAAATTTCTGCCGACGCTATCGTCGCGCGCTTGCGCCCAAAACTTTCCAAAGTTGCCGGAGCCAATTTATTTTTACAGCCCGTGCAGGATTTTCGCGCCGGTGGACGGCAATCGAATGCGGCGTATCAATTCACATTGCAAGCTGATGATCTGCAAGATTTGCGCATCTGGACGCCGCGTTTACAACAGGCATTGCAGGACGTGAAAGAAGTCGCTGATGTTAATTCAGACCAGCAGGAACGCGGCCTGCAAATGAGTCTGGTGATTGATCGGCCGACCGCGTCGCGCCTCGGCGTGACCACCCGCGCCATTGATACCGCGCTGTATCTGGCGTACGGGCAAGCAGTGGTATCCACCATTTATGCGACGCTGAATCAATATCGCGTCGTGATGGAAGTCGCTCCCCAATACTGGCAAAGCCCGGAATCGCTCAACGGTATTTATGTGCTCTCGCCCACGCGTGGGCAGGTGCCATTGTCTGCATTCGCCCGCTACGAGCCCACCACCGCGCCACTATCGGTCAATCGGCAAAGCCAGTTTGCCGCAACAACAATTTCGTTTAATTTACCCGTTGGTGTATCACTCTCCACCGCGGTGCAGGCGATGCGCGATACGATGGCAAAAATCGGTGTGCCCGGCACGATTACCGGCAGCTTTCAAGGCACCGCCCGCACCTTTCAACAAGGCCTGGATAATCAGCCGTGGCTTATTCTGGCGGCACTTATCACCGTGTATATCGTGCTCGGCATTTTGTACGAAAGCTATATTCATCCGCTGACAATTTTATCCACGCTGCCATCTGCTGGTGTCGGTGCACTGCTCGCACTGCTCGCCACTAATACCGAGCTATCGATCATTGCGCTGATCGGCGTGATTTTGCTGATTGGCATTGTGAAAAAAAATGCAATCCTGATGATTGATTTTGCGCTCGCGGCGGAACGCAATAATGGTCTTACGCCACGTGATGCGATTTTTCAGGCGTGCCTGTTGCGATTTCGTCCAATCATGATGACCACCATGGCCGCACTCCTAGGCGCGATTCCGCTCGCGATTGGTTTTGGTGATGGCGCAGAGCTGCGTACGCCGCTGGGCATCTCAATTGTCGGCGGCTTGCTGGTAAGCCAATTGCTGACGCTTTATACAACGCCGGTGGTCTATTTATATCTGGACCGCTTCCGTCTATGGAGCTTGCGCACTTTCAAGCGCGCTAAACGCGCTAAACACATTGAGCCAGCCACCCCAGCCAATGTCGGCAATATTGTTTTGGAGAATAAATGAGTCGTCATCAAATAGCATGTGCGGCGATGTCGTTGCTACTCGCTTCATGCGCGGTCGGGCCGGATTACCAACGCCCTGAAACGGCCACGCAGGCAACCTTCAAAGAAGGAGGCAACTGGAAAATCGCCACACCCAATGACGATACAAATCGCGGTAAATGGTGGGAAGCGTTTGGTGATCGCGAGCTAAATATTTTGGTTGAACAAATCGATATCAACAATCAAAATTTGAAATTGGCCGAAGCCAAATATCGCCAGGCGCAAGCCTTGGGCGCATCGGCGCGCAGCAGTTTTTTCCCCACCATGTCGGCGTCAGCAAGCCAGACGCGCAGCCAATCTGCATTGGGCAGAACTAGCTCGAACTCAAGCTCAAACACCAGCACTGGCGCGGCTTCTGGCGCATCATCTTCGATCTCAACCATTCACAATCTAAGTGCTACTTTTAGCTGGGAGCTTGATCTTTGGGGACGCATTCGCCGCCAAGTGGAAGCAAATGATGCGAGCATTCAGGCCAGTGCTGCGGATCTGGAATCGGCGCGTTTGTCCGCGCAATCAGAATTGGCATCCAACTATTTTCAGCTTCGCGTGAGTGATGCACAAAAGCAATTGCTGAACAACACCGTGGCCGCGTATGCAAAATCACTTGAGCTCACAAAGAATCGCTACAACGTTGGCGTCGCAGGTCGCGTTGATGTTGCACAAGCCGAAACACAATTAAAAAGTGCTGAAGCACAAGCACTTGATCTCGGCGTACAACGCGCGCAGCTTGAACATGCCATCGCGCTTCTTGTCGGCAAAGCGCCGGGCAATTTCACATTGGCAGAATCGAAGTGGAACGTGGCGGTGCCATCGATTCCGATTTCGCTTCCGTCGAGCCTGCTGGAGCGTCGAGCCGATATCGCCAGCGCAGAACGACGGGCAGCGGCGGCAAACGCGCAGATTGGTGTGGCGAAGGCTGCCTATTACCCGACACTTTCACTGACCGGCAGTGGCGGCTATAGCAGCTCAACGCTATCTGACTGGATTAGCGCGCCGAACCGTTTTTGGTCGCTCGGCCCATCGCTTGCCACGACTATTCTGGATTTCGGCAAACGTTACGCGGCGAGCGATCAAGCCATTGCGGTCTACGATCAAAACGTCGCGACCTATCGCCAAACGGTGCTACAAGCGTTTCAGGACGTTGAGGATAATCTCGCTGCGTTGCGCATTCTGGAAGCCGAAGCAAAGGTGCAGGATGAGGCGGTGCGCACCGCGCGTGAATCGGTTGCGCTCACCGTAAATCAATACAAAGCGGGCACGGTGAGCTATCTGAATGTGGTCAGCGTACAAACGGCACAGCTTGCCAATGAGCGCACCGCGATGGCGTTGATGGGGCGACAATTGACAGCATCAGTGGCGTTAATCAAGGCGCTAGGTGGGGGATGGAATAGTGCCGCTGCTGCGAAACCGTTATAACGATGCCCGAATATTTTAACTATAATTCCATGGCTTAAACACCAGCATCTGCGAGCCTTACCGGGCAAAAATGGCTGAAACGCCGCACCCAGCATAGTGTTTTAAATACCCCCCGCATCAAAACTTGTCGCCTCGAATCACCGTCACATCGCCAAAATAAAGCGACAACGAAAAATTTATTGCATACACGCTGAGCACATATTCAGCGATTTTTTTGGCGACGGCTTCATCGCAAATCACCTCCATGCGGATCGAGCGATCACCCTCCCACACGGCCTCGCGTGTACCATGCGTGCCGCCGCCGCGCACATCCGCAATGGTGTAGCCGTGGGCACCAAATTGTTTTATATCGCGCACCAGAAATTTTTCCAGCGCGGATTCACCAATAATCACGAGCAGTTTTTTAGGATGCGTTTGCATATGGGTATGAATAGCCAGACGTGAAATTTTAAGCGTGCAGTCTTCAAAAGTGCAAACGCTTGGCGATTTCAAAATAAAGTGGAATGCCGAGCGTTAAATTAAACGGGAAAGTAATACCCAGCGCCGCGCCGATGGAGAGTGTGGGATTAGCTTCGGGCAATGCGATACGGAGTGCGGCTGGCGCCGCAATATAGGACGCACTGGCGGCCAAAATCGCGAGCAGCGTCGTGCCGCCAAGTGATAGTCCGATCAGACGACCAAGCGCTGCACCGATCATAGAAAAAACCACCGGTGTAACGATACCAAAGACGATGAGAAATGGCCCTGCGCGTTTTAAGTCGGTCACGCGGCTCGCGGCAACGAGACCCATTTCCAGCAGAAAAAGTGCCAACACACCTTTGAACAGATCAAAGAACAAGCCGCGCATCGGGTCAATTCCCTGCGGCCCCGCGAAGGAGCCAATCAGCAGACCACCAACCAGCAACACCACCGATTTGCCGAGAAAAATTTCGTGCGCCAATGCGCCCCAATGAATTTTTTTGCGCGCGCTTCCCTGTGCCAAGGTACGCGCAAGCAAGATGCCGACAACAATTCCCGGCACTTCCAACAGCGCTACAAACAGCGGCATATATTCCTCAAACGCTACGCCCTGCTTAATGACGAATGCGAGCCCTACCGCAAATGTCACCACGCTCACCGAGCCATAGTGCGCCGCGATGGCAGCAGAATCAAACGTATTAAATTTGCCGAGAAATCGCAACACCGGATAGGCCAGTAGTGGCAACACCAAACCCATCGCAATAACAGCAATCGCCTGCGGCGCAACCATCGCAACAGGATGTTTCGCAAGCTCCACACCGCCCTTTAGACCAATCGCCAACAGCAGATAAATCGACAAGGTCTCATACAGAGCATCGGGCAGCTTTAGATCGCTTTTAAGCAAGCGCGCGATTACGCCAAGCAGAAAAAAAAGAACAACAGGGTCCATGAATGGGCGTTCGAGAAAATTGGTCGTAATTAAATTATGGAAGCAGGCTTCTAGGCAAATGATTCCGGTGTTGTCATCGCCTTCATGATGGTCTCGACGCGTCCATTACGCTCCCGCGTTTCGAACCACCAGGTCGCCCCCTTTTTCACCGCGACATAACCATCAACGCCGTTCATCAGCCTCGCAGCGACCATACCCAATGTTGGCTGATGGCCGATCACGATCACATTAAACGATGAATCAGGCCAGCGAGCAGCGTTGAGAATCGATTCAGGCGTCGCATCGGGCGCGAGGCTGTCGATGGTTTCGAATTTCATTTGCAGCGCGGCGGCTGTTTGCTGCGCACGATTTGCGGGACTTGCAATCACACGCCAGTTTCCAAAGTCATCGTGCAATTGTTTTCGCAGCCACATCGCCATTGATTCAGCATGCTTGCGGCCCTTCAAGGTGAGGTTTCTGGCCAGATCGCTTACGGCCAGATCTTCTGCCTCGGCATGCCGCCATAAAATAATTTGCACCTAAATTGACCTTTGCATTAATAGCGCTTAATCAAACGAGAATGTGTAGCTTAAATCAATTGAATTGTCAGTGCCCGCGCGACCAATCACCGACACGCGCCGCGATAAATTGTATGTTAATTTCACCACGCTTGATGCACCCGCCAGACTTTGCTCATACGACACATATGCATTCGCGGAAAGGCGCTTGCCGAGTGTCACAATTTGCGAGGCAAGATTGGCCGGGGACGCCGCCCCAGCACTGCTGGTTGTCGAGCCGCCTGCAGTGGTGGTTGGCAGACTGCTTTGATTGCCACCCAGACTGCCCGAACTGACGGTAAGCTGGTCGAACCCCAAGCCCTGCGCAATCTGGCGCGGCAGGCTGTCGGACGACCCACCCAGAATCGCGGTGGCGGCCGATAACAGCAATGCCGAATCGCTGGTACCCGCCTGATCCTGACCGCGACCCACCACTATCCATGACAGTTTTTCGGTATCCGGCACATTCGGTTCAGAGACCAGCCTGACGCGCGGATCGGCCACCGTTCCAGAGATCTCAACACCTGCTTCCACCGCCAAGCCCTTGCGCAAGGCCAGCACATTGAGACCCGCAGTTTCGATAGGTCCCTGAAAATTAAGGATGCCGCGCTCAATCGTCAGATACTGACCGTAGGCGTCGAACGTGCCGCTACTGGCGCTGACCGAGCCGAGCACACGCAGCGCGCTCTTTGGCTCTGCACGCAAGCGCAGGTCACCTGTCAGCCGGGTATTGAGCCCGCGCCCGTTGAAGTAAAGCTGATTGCCCAAATCGGCATCAATATCCACACTAAACCGCACCGCTTTATCAGCAGCAGCCACGCGCCCTCGTATCACCACATCATCGGATAATCGCGGCGGCGCAGACCCCGCCAATTCAAAATAACCAGCATCCGCGCGCAGCTTGCCCACGACGCTTACTGCATCCCAGGCAGTATTAACGGTGACGCCACCACTCAGCATCAGCCAGCGATTAGCACGTTGAATCAGCGCAAGTTTCTCGGCTTTGAATTTGAAGATTCCTTTGCCATCAGCAAGCGCCAAATCACCGTTGCCCGTCAAGGTGCCCGGCGTTGATTTGAGGTCTGTAAAATCGATGCGGCCTTCACGGGGACGCACACTCGGGTCAGCGCGGAAACTGAATTGGCTAAGCCTGGCGCGGTTATCAATAAAATCGATCACCACCTCGCCATTGGACAGTCGAAATCCTTGATCCGGCCATGTTGCGGTGAGCGCCGATCCGCGCAATGAGCCCACCGCGCGCGGTGCGTCACCCGTGCCCGTCACTTTCAGCTCGCCGCGCAGACTACCCGTCAACTGCAGCGCCGGATCAATCAGCGGGCCCAGCCACGATACCGACGCCATATCTGCGCTGGCATCGAGAGAGACTGGTTTTGAACGTGCAAATTGCCACAGATTTCCGACGCGCTGCACTCCAAACGACCCGGTGCCATTCAGCAGCCCGAATTTTTCACCTTTTGCAAGCAGCGTAGCACTCACTTGATCTTGTACGGCAAGCAGTTTAATTTCAAGATCAGTCAAACCCGGTGAGATGGCTGTTTCGCCCGGCAACATCACATCGCCGGATTCACGAAACACACGCACACTCCCATTCAGGCGATCTATTGCGCGCACATCCCAATCGGCACCGAGCGTTAACTTGGCGGTATTCGCGCCCATTGATTTCGCACCACCACCACTTCCCGTAGCGCTGTTCATTTGCAGTCCGCTCATGTTGCCGCGAGCGCGTATTCCGTGTGGCGACCACTCTGTTTCGATAAGTCTGAGGCGCGCTCCACCCGCATTATTGCGCCGGGATTGTTGTGATGGTTTCGCATCAGCCGCGACAGCAACGTTCGCCGATTTAAGCTCAGTTAAGCCGAGCTTCATCTGGTCACGCGACAACGACAGCGGCGCAGGTTGTGCCAGCACTAGATTCGCCATTCTGGATTTGATATTGAGACGATCCAGATTACCCTGCCACGCCAAAGAGGACGCCAGCGCACCACTCAATGCCAGCTCAACATTTTCATTTTCAGAAATGCGTGCCACCAATCGCAATGCATGCGCGGTGCGCGTGCCACTCAACGTCGCATCCACTTGTTCAATCAACGCCGTGGTAACCATCGCAGCCGACTTGCCTGGCGGCGTGGATTCGCGTTTTATGCCCGATACTTTTAGCACGCCCTCCACCGGCCCCGCCAAGCCATCGCTGAGTTTGGCGCGAAGGCTTGCCTGATCAATTTTCACCGAAGGCGATAACGACAGCGCCGAAGCATTCGCCACTATTTCCCCACTCGGTGCGGCGAATGTACCGGTCAATTCTCCTGTCGCTTCTAGCTTGCCACTCAAGCCGAGGCCGAGCGTCTCAAGGCGCGGTGCCACAACATTAAATTTCAATTTATCGCCAGCACTGCCCCACGCGCCATTCGTATCAAGCCTGTTGCCCGCAAGATCGAGTGCCAGATCAGCGCGCGCCAGTCTGGACGGTGTTAGCTTTAGATCGCCGCGTCCGGTTAACGCTTGAACGCCATCACTTGCAAAAACCACGCTGTCGCGCAAGCCGAATTTAACGTCAGCCGTAAGTTCAGGCTTTAGCTCGCCAGCCGCAGTGAAGTCAGCATTTAATTTTGCGCGCGGCACATCAGCAAAACGAGCAGGATCAAAATTGACGAGTGCCCCGGTCAGATTAAATACACGATTTTTGGCAAGGCTCAAGCGGCCTTTTCCGCTAAACGACGCATCGTTGGAAATCAGCTTCAGCGTATTGATATCGATATCGCCGTCTTTATGGGCCGCGACCAATTCAGCACGCCACGGCGCGATTTTATTGGAGAGCCCGGTTAATTTCACATCAATGGATTGCGCCGTCTCACTGGCCGTTAGAGCGACATCACCATTAAGACGCGCCGGTTTCAATGTCGATACCCAATCGCGGGGATCAAGGGCAACCACTTTTAATTGCGCATTGATAACGCGATTGCGAAGTTTGGCAGTGCCCGTCACTGCGGCCGCTGACTTGGCATCAGTGGCGAGCACTAAATTCTGCAAAGCCAACTCTGCGTTTTTCCACTCAGCATTGGCGCGCAATGACGTCACTGGAATACCGCCCTGATCCAATGCCGCAGGCTCCCGGTTTGTTACTTCAATCGGGCCGGATAAAATCCAATCGCTCGCAGCAGTGGCAACGTTCTGCTTCGCGTCATTTTGAGCAGCTAGTCTCGACACCAGATTTGCTCTCAGCGTGAATGCCGCCTTTGGCGCACCCGCGCTGAATGCGGCAGGATTGATCTCGCCCATGTTGATCGTTGCGCGTTCAACAGGCACCGGTGCAAACGGTGCCACTTTAAGTTTTGCATCACCGGATAAATTCCATCCGGTCGCGTTTGCCACCACCACAATCGCATCCAAGGTGCCGGTCGCCTCAGCCTTGATTGCATAGCTTTTATCATCGCGAGTGCCGTTAAGTTTCAGCGCGGCAGCAATGTTGAAAGGCGAGGCACCATCCAGCACAACACCCGCTGCGATTCGGCCAAACGCGGTGGTCAATACAGCGTCGGAAACTTTATGAAGACGCCCATCACTTTGCAGGCGAGATTGAATATCGCTGAATTCTGCCAGCGTAATAGGTGGCAATTCGGCGGCTGCTTCCCATGCTTCCACGCGCAGTTTTTCGATAGAAAGTGTGCGAACATCAAGTGAAACCGGCAGCGTTAAATCAACCGGAATCTTTGCAGATTCATTGCCGGGCTTGGTCGCAATCGTGATGCTGCGAATTTTTGCGGCATCAATAATCAGCTGGCGTGATAGCGCGCCGCGAGCTTGCCAGTCAATCACAATATCTGTTGCCACAATGCGAAGCGTCGCATTTTCGAAACGCAGCTTTGCAATCGTCAGTGGACTCCGAATCGTGCCGGTCACGCCTTCAAGGGTGAGTGCGCCGGGTGCCATACGCTCCACCACCGACAGCACTGTACGCAGCCCCGACGTGGTGCTCACCGTCCACGCAGAAATCAACACCAAAACGACGACGAGCGCCGCCAATGCAGCCGCCATGATCCACAGCCAATGTCGGCGCCGGCTCGCTGGGGGGCGAGACTTTGGCGTAATGTTTTTATCTGTTGGCGCAGTCGGCATGTTCTGAATTCTCTAAAACGCAATCGAGATCGAGAACACCGGGCGCACTTTTTTATCTCGCACACTGTAGGCCAAATCAAGCGCCAGCGGCCCTGCGGGGCTGCGCCATCGTGCGCCCACACCCACGCCTGACAGCAGCGGAAATAAGTCTTTCGGAGAATCATTCGCGCGGCCTACATCATAAAAAACGGCGACTCCCCATTTCGGCAATGATTGTGCATTCGACGGGCCCGTGCTTGGTGCGCCTAACCAGTGCACATACTCGGCAGTGCCCGCAACGAGATAGCGCCCGCCCACGGTCGCACTGCCCTCACTCACACCCACACTTTGATAGCCGTATCCACGAATCGATTGTGCGCCACCGGCACGAAACAGAAATTCTTCAGGAACACCAACACGCGATTCAGCCGCCGTAATGCCACCCTCGAAACGCAGTGTAAATAAATCTCGGTTGAACACGGTCCAATACTGCTGAATTTTAAAAATGCCGCGCACAAAATTCTGATCCGATAGCAACGCTTTCGCACCGCCACCAATCTGCGCGTTGATCACCTGCCCACTGCGCGGGTCCAGCACGTTATCGACATTGCGCCATGTCCATGAATAATTGAGCGCCAGCGCATCGCGCGGCGCGTTGTTCACCGGTGCAGCATCTGGCAAAATAGTTTGGTCAACGTCACGTTGCTCACGCTGAAAAGCAAGCGAGAGTCGCGTTTCGATAATGCCGCGATTTTGCGCGCGTGCCACACCTACGCCTTGTCGCGTGGTGGTCAGCCCTTGATTGCGCGAGCGTTCGGCGAGCACACCGAAACTATCGCGGTAACCCTTCGACGTAATCGGCAAATTAATATCCGCATAACCCAACTGGCCGATGCGATCCGCACGCAAACCCACCGCGAGCAACCAACCGCGATCCAGAATATTCGCGTCGCGATAAATGACCTCGCCACGCCCGCCGTTATTGCTGCTAAAACCTGCACTCAGCGAAAGCCGCTTCGTCTGCGCTTCTGTCACCCTTACCCGCACTGGCACGCTGATCGGCTCGGCTGACGGTTCAGGCGCGGGTGCGGGTGACGCCGCTGGCTCAGTGGGGTCAAATTTTGAATCAAGATCAATATCTACCAACACTGACGAGAAATAGGGCGTGTTCTGTAGCGCGCGCTGAAACTCGAGCAAGCGCTGCTGTGAATATCGCTCACCAACATAAAGGTCGTTGTAGCGATCAATTAACTTTTGGCTATATGCTTTTAAGCCCTCGATTTGCAATGCACCCAGCCGATATGCAGGCCCACTGTTAAGCTCCACGCGCAAACTTACCGTTGCATTTTCAACGTCAACGTCCGCCAGACTATTGGTAATCACGGCCGTCGGATAATCTTCAGCAAAAAGATTCTGCAAAAGCTCGCGCTTGGCCTGGGTCCAATCGACTTGCCGAAATGGATTACCTTTCAACAGCAGCCAGCCATCGCGGAGTTGATTCATCCGTGCTTGCTTGGCGGCCGCGCTGACACCACTTTTGCTGTCGACCACGTTCGCAATATCGCCTGCAAACACAATTTCAACGACATCAACAATACTGCGTTTTCCCGCTTCAACGACCAAGCGAAGTCCACTTGACACGCCACGTTCACCATCGCTCACCAATTTGAAACTAGCGGAAAAATAGCCTTCAGTTGAAGCAAGTTCAAGTGCCTGAATCGCTGCTGCTTTGGGTAAATTGACCACGTTGTCGGTGATCATTTCGTTGGGCTCTGGCAACGTTAAATTTTGGCGAAGCAAAGTCCGCAACGGCTCTGGTGCATCAATGGCGATTGAATTGGGCACTGCGGCAAATGAGTGCGACGCGCCTACCAGCAATAAACCCGCCGCCAAGCGATAAACTGCCAGAGCCCATTGCGCGAAAAAAAGATTCTGTCTGTCGATTGAGACGCTGCCGCAGAGCGGTGCGTGCGAATGAAGTGAGGATAATGTAATGATATGCACGTCGAATTTTATCAACTGAACGGTGCAATGCCGAGAATGATTTTTTTGTAGGCAAAGACTGACATTGCCACCGTTATGCCGAACCGGCATAAAATTTTGGATCGAGCAGACAAATGTTAAGCTTTCGAATGTAAGCTCATTAAGTCAAGAATCTGGATTTACAAAATACCACCTCAATTAGAAATTGGAATGGGCCAACAAAATATTGCGCACGGGAGTGATTTATGAAAAGGCATTTCGGTTTCTTTAAAGCTTTAAGCGTTCTTCTGGCCCTGACAAGTGTGCCAATGTTGGCGGGCGCGCAATCCACCATCGACAAGATTCGCCAGACCAATACCATCACCATAGGCTATCGAGAATCGTCGATTCCGTTTGCCTATCTTGATGACGCAAAAAAGCCGATCGGTTATTCCCTCGATATCTGTGCCCAGCTCGTCGAAGGGATCAAGCGCGAATTAAAGCTGCCAAAGCTCGCCGTGAAATTCATAGCAGTCCAGGCCGCAGAGCGCATCCCATTTGTAGTGGAGGGCAAGGTAGACCTCGAATGCGGCAACACCACCGCCACCGCCGAGCGGAAAACTAAGGCAGCGTTTACGATGCCGATTTTCATCGCAGGCGCTGCCACTCTGGCGCGCGCTAACCCGCCAACAACATCACTGCGCGATTTCCGCGGTAGGCAGATCATTATTGCGGCCGGAACGACCAGCGAGAAAGTTCTCGCCGAGGCAAATAAATCAAGCTATGACATCAAACCTTATATCGTGAAGAGCAACGCCGAAGCATTCGCCGCACTCAAAGATGCGAAAAGCGATGGCTGGATTACCGATGATGTATTGCTCGCCAGCTTTCGCGCCAATGCAGATAAACCGAGTGACTATGTGCTGCTCGAAAAACGCCACACCATTGAGCCGCTCGCGATCATGATGCGATTAAATGATTCGGCGTTTGAAGCGCTGGTAGACCGCGAAATGGCGCGACTCGTGAATGAAGAAAAGCTTCAAGCGCTGTATCAAAAATGGTTTGTGTCCCCTATCCCACCGAAAGGAATTAATCTCGGCTTGCCACCAAGTCGGCTATTGCGCGAATACTTTCGGTTTCCAACCAAGTCGGTTTCGAACGTGGATATTATTTTGCTATAGCAGCGGGCGCAGTATCGGCTTGAGTTTTCGCACCACGTGGCAGCGCGGATCTGGCATCTCCTCCAAACACAAACATGCGCTTGTCAAAAGCTTAAATCGAAACGGCAAATGCGTTGGCGATTCGTTGCAAAATTTGGTCAGCGCATCTGAAAATTCCGCCTTGGTGTGGTCGCAACGAATCGTCGCCAGCAATAGCGAAATTTCGCCATGCAACTCAACATCCGTAATGGATGTTTTTACGCGTTTTTCGAACCTCGCAAATGCGGCGTCAATTTCAGATTTTGACAAATAGCGATACAAGCCCGGATGCGCTTCCTCCAGCGCCGTGCGCATGAGGGCCAGATCCGCACTCCCCTGATCGACCGTGAACGTGATAGCGGCATAGCTTGCAGATTTTGGCTCGGCGGCATGTGCTGCGATGACCATGCAGCAAATCAGAATCGACGCTATTTTTATGATGTGGCTCATGCAGAGTTTCCAGACCAAATGCTAATGAACAAGCCTGGCGCGGCTTCTCGAGCATTTCTGGCTGTACTTTCCCGTCTATTGAGGACTTTGCTATGCAGGTTTCTTCGCGCTCGCGGCAACACGTGCATCAAATAATTTCGTCACCGTGGCGAGACTCTTGGTACTGATCTTCACCCAGCCTTCGAGGCCGACGCACAGATCATTCATCGCTTTATCACTCTCTCGCGTGGACGCGGCGGCCAAAAGAATTTTATTGGCTTTATCAAGATCAGTTTGCAATTGTTTTTTCAGCGATTCAAGCTGCGATTGGTTCATGCCTTGAATCGTTTTTGCTTGCTCCAAACGTTCAGACATTTGCGCGATTTTTTTGGTGGA